>JAGQMS010000009.1 GCA_020428535.1 Candidatus Saccharimonadota bacterium | reverse complement strand
CGTTTAGCTCGACTGTTGAAGCCAAACCCTAGTCTTAGCTATCTTTCTGCTATTTGGGTATTTTGTTTTTGTTTGTTTCAGGAAAGCTAGATCTTTTAGTTCTTTTGTACCAGTACCTTTTGTTTTCTTCGACTTACCGGCTATTGCTTCAGCCTGCTAAGTGATTTGAACTATTGACCTATTGTTTTTTGTTTTTCTTGAAACTAGTCACATTTTAGTCCCAAACAGAGAAAAACTCCAGAGTCAAAACAAGCAAAAATGTGTTCGAAAAACCCCAACAAAACATACCGAGAACAACAGAGGCGAGACCAAGAGACAGACAAATCGCTGAGAACATCAAAACCTCAACAGATGTTGAGGTTTTGACAATAGCTTCAGACAATTTATGCTGTTAGATATATTGAAAACAATCGCAAGATACAGACTTTCAGACAGTGGATGAGTTACAGACAAGAACGATGGAAATTGAGTACAGGAATTAGGAGTTTTCCACAGGGTTTTCTGCAAAAAGCGCATCTCGATCGATCAAAACCTGAATTTTTGATTCAAGTAGTGTAACCGTGAATCTATCACTAATTTGCCTTCGGTATGCAAAGTCCTGCTCACCAAAGAGCACGTACCTTATTTCTTTCTTCTCAGATGCCTCTAACTCTGAAATGAAATTTTCTAACTTTGTAAGGTTTATGTCTCCGACAAGCAGTAAGTCGACTCCACTGCTATCATCTCTAGTAAATTGGCCCGAAAGAATCGCCAATTGTACGTTTCCCAAGCCTCTGATTCTGTCTTCGAGTGAAGCGTTTGGGTCATCTGATGCTACATGTGCTTTTTTAGGTATTCTTTTGTTCACTTGACCGTTTCCAAACATCTGCGAAAGCGGTTCGTAAAATTTAAACTTTTGATCTACCTCATAATAAAGTCGATTATTTGAGGTGTCGGAAGTTATAACGCCGATACTTAGGAGATTGGCTAATTCTCGGCGAACGGAGTTAATTTGCTCGTCAACTTTTCGTGTTATTTCACGAACATAAAAAGACCTGTTCGGATTAGACATGAACAATTGTAGTAATTTAACCCTGGTTTTTGACCCAAATAATTGCTCGACCATGAAGTTATTGTATCACTTTTCAAAAGAGCTAAGTATATTCGAGTTAAATTATCTGGGTCTTAATTTTGCTAATTGATGTGCCTTTTCGGTTATTGAGTCGTCAAGTTTTTTCAAAGATATTTCGATACCACGTCTTTCAAGAGCTAATTTGATAAGCCCGTCGGCAAAATGCGGATTTTTTGAAAGTATTGGTCCATGCATATATGAGCCAAAAACGTTTTTATAACGTGCACCCTCTAGCTCACCCGCCTCTTCATTGCCGATACCTGAAATTACTCTAGCAAATGGTTGAGCATCATCCCCGAGATGTGTCCGACCGCTATGATTCTCGTAACCAACTATTTCCCCCATCTCAGGAACAGTACTAACAATATTGCCTATGATTCTGCCTTCGCCTGCTATAGTCTCTACATCTAAAATACCGAGCCCCTTGATGCTCTTTCCTTCGTTTGTCACAAATTTCTTACCAAACAATTGATACATACCGCATATCATCAACATCACCACACCAGAATCAGCTAACTTTTTTAGTGTGCTTGCTTTATTGAGAAGATCCTTCTCTATCCCCCCCTGAGCCGCATCTTGACCACCTCCACCTATAACAAAATCAGCGTCTTCGGGAACGTTTTGCCCAACACCTACTAAATAACTTTTAAATGGTATCCCCCTCCAAGATAATCTTTTTTCAATCACGATCCTGTTGCCAGTATCTCCATATATATTCATCTCCTTGGGGTAAAGATGGACTATTTTTATAGGTTCAATCATTTTCTGCGCCTTTCCCTTGAAAGTTTTTGCATGATCTTTCGTGTTTGTAACATTGCTGTATAAGTTAAGAAGATAACTCCTCTTTCGTAATGCTTCACGAAATGCTGGATAGAATTTTTTATATCAACATCAATATTAGACACTCCGATATCGGAATACCTAAGCCGGTTAGCCATATCATAGGCACGAGTCCCAGAAGTTTCTAATGCATGCCTTTTTGAGAGTTGCTCGACGTCTACATCCCAGAGCCAAGATACATCGCGGCTATCGGCAATCGAGTCATTGATTATTATCAAAGCCGGCAGATTTGGCTCAACCCCCATTGCAACACTGAAACCAGCAGGGTTCTTCACTAATTGAAGGATGTATGTTCTATCCCCTACGGTTATTTCCTCACCCCTACCATATGGGGGTTTGAGGTTACCAAAGTCAACTTTGGACTCAGGATAAAGTTCATTTATTAATGCAATAACACCGCTCAGATTCAGGGCATTATGTACTCCAGGCAATTTGGAGCGATCAACGACCATTTTATTGTTTTTTGCAAGCAACCCAATCTTGGATGCACTAATTGCCGCGAGTGAATAGTCAGTTTGAGGTACTGCAGTTACTTTTTCAGAATGCCAGTTGTCATCTACCGGAAAGTTTTTTGCGAGATTCTGGACATAGCCGTAGGATATAGTTTTTGCCTTGGTGTTCTTGGGAGTATATACAAGTCTTGGGTCACAGGCGTTATAAACAACAAGATCCGTAGTATTGGCTGCTAAGCGCATTAAAAGTTTAGCAGTGTAATCAATTTCGCCAAACCGATCTAGTTGATCTCTGAGAACGTTGGTTAATATTGATGCTTTGGGTTTTAAGATCGGTGAGAGTTTAGCGGCATAAGCCTCATCAAGTTCAAGTACTGCAACATCGTATGGAAGACGACCATTGAGCTTTGAATTGCGTACAATACTAGAGAGAATCCCTCTGGTCATATTGCTACCACTATGATTTGTGAATACCCGTTTCCCCATTTTCTTTAATACTTCAGCGACAAGATGCGTAGTTGTAGTTTTGCCGTTTGTGCCAGTAATAACAATTAGACCTTCTGGCAATTTTTGGAGTCTATTTATTAATTTTGGATCCATTTTTTCAGCAATAAGACCAGGTAAAGCCGCCCCATGCCTCCCGGTGCGACGCAAAAACCAATAGACTAGCTTACAAACCCAAATAGTTATCAAATGTCTCATGTTACTTTCTTAAGTATATAGTGAAGTGCTTCCTCTGGTGAAGAAAACCAAACAATATCACCATTGCGCCTATACCAACTCATCTGTTTTCTGGCATATTGACGATCTCCAATCTTAAATTTTTCCTTAGCTTCTTCAAGGCTAATTTCACCCATAATATAGCGGTAAATGATCCTGTAGCCTATTGCATCAAAATCTTTTTTTGGTGGACCAAAACGATTGATGATTGCCCTTACCTCATCCTCAAATCCATTCTCAAACATTTCATCTACACGTCTATTTATTCTTTCTATAATTTTTTCTCGGCCTGGGTTGATGCCGATAATGATCGATTCGGGACTTGGTGATTTTGCTACCCCAGTTTGTCCATTCCGCTTGATTACATTGACTAAATGTCGCGGATTTTGTGAGTTTTTCGGTAGCTCTAAACCGCGACGGAATATTTCAGCATGAAGGAGTTCTACGTTTTTTTCAGTGCTATTTTCTTCATTGCTAACCGCAGGTAGTTCAAAGTTAAAATACAGAGCATCAGTGTACAACCCAGTGCCTCCCACAATAATTACATTACGCCCATTACTCCTTATGTGCCTGATACTTTCCTCAGCAAGGCGCAGAAAATCAGCTAGGCTAAAGTCATTGTAGGGGTCTACAACATCAATCAGATGATGAGGCACCATTGATTGATCTTCTGCTGTGGGCTTCGCTGTGCCAATGTTCATATATCTTCTTACGGTCTGCGAATCAGCACAGATTATTTCCGCATTGATCATTTTTGCAAGCCCAATAGCAAGAGCTGACTTTCCAGAGGCCGTCGGCCCAACTATAAATATGGTCTTCAGATTAGCTACCTCGTTCTTCAATTCTGCCTCGGTCTCCAAATCAATTTATCTAGATCGACTCTCACATCCTGACCTACGCCCAATAATTCTATGCCCTCTGCCTCAAGATCTTTCCCGTGAGCCACCCTTCCCCCAGGATACCCAGCTGCTAGTTGGCCAGATTTATTCACAACTCTGTGCCATGGAAGGTCTGGTGGGCCAAAGTGGGCAATTCCACCAACTATTCTAGCGGCTCTGGGGTTTCCGCACAGAGAGGCAATCTGACCATAAGTCATTACTTTACCCGCTGGGATGCTCGCTACAAGTGCAATCACCCGATCTTTGAACTGAGAGTCAATCATAGGCTGGATTTTGAAGTGCGTGACCTTGCTTCGTTAGCAACAGATTGCAAGAAGTTGCCAAACTGCATAGCATGAGTTTCTTCCGTGACCTTCATATCAGACCTAACTCTTGGCAATACATCACCGGTCTTTGCTTCCTTTTCGCCGACTACGACCGTGTACGGAACCTTCCATATCTCAGCTTCGCGGATCTTCTTGCCGACTGATTCTTTAGAATTATCCAGCCCTATGCGCAAGCCTAGCTCTTTTCCAGCGTCGACAATTTTTTGGGCCGTGGCAACAATCTCATCTGTTTGATTTACTGTCAGAACTCGTATCTGTTCTGGAGAACACCAAACTGGGAATCTCCCGGCAGTGTGCTCGATATAGACGCTCAGGAATCGTTCATGCGAGCCCATTATCGCACAATGCAACATTTCGATTCTTTCTAGCTCACCCGCCTCATTAACGCAAGTTAGGTCAAAGCCTTCAGGCTGGTTGAAATCTAGCTGTATTGTGGCAACCTGATGCTCTCTCCCAAGTGCATCTTTTGCCATAAAATCTATCTTTGGTCCGTAAAATGCAGCTTCTCCAACTCCAACAATATAATTATCACCAACCTTTTTCTTTAGTATTGTCTCTAGTTGAGAAACGGTCTTTTGCCACTTTTCGAGACTCCCTGAATATGCATCCATTTGCTCTTGGTCATGAGTAGAGAGGCGCATCTTTAGATCTTCAAAACCGGTGCCCATGTAAAATTGTTCGATGATGTTCCAAATGTTAAGAGCCTCTTCTTCAACTTGGCTTGTCCGACAGAAAATATGCGCATCATCTTGTGTTATTGAGCGCACTCGGCTTAACCCACCTAACTCCCCGCTCTGTTCATCGCGATAAACCATCGTAGATTCTCGATACCTAATCGGTAGGTCTCTGTAGCTACGTTGGCGACTTGCATAGATCTGAGTATGATGCGGGCAATTCATTGGCTTCATAGCAAACTCATGCCCTTCTCGAGTGTTTATCTTAAATAATTCATCAGAGAATTTTGCCCAATGACCACTCTTTTCGTACAAGTCTTTTTTTGTGATATGAGGTATGGAGACTTGTTGGAAGCCATAGGCATCACGTAGCTCTTGGACGAACCTGTCCAGCTCATTTTTTAATATCGTACCCCTCGGAGTCCACAATGGTAGGCCCGGGCCCACAAGATCGGAGAAGGTAAATAGATCAAGCTCGGTGCCAAGTTTTCGATGATCACGCTTTTTCGCCTCTTCAAGCATCATCAGATAATCATTTAATTCGGCTTTAGTTTTGAACGCTACCCCATAAATACGCTGCATTTGAGGGTTGGTGTCTTTTCCCCTCCAATAAACTCCGCT
Organism: Candidatus Saccharimonadota bacterium; assembly: GCA_020428535.1. Taxonomy (GTDB): domain Bacteria; phylum Patescibacteriota; class Saccharimonadia; order Saccharimonadales; family JAGQMS01; genus JAGQMS01. The sequence goes on along the minus strand of JAGQMS010000009.1, from coordinate 24,284 downwards.
AATTCTCATCAACTTAAAAGCACCTATTTGGCCAGTATGCTCAACATGAGGTCCACGGCATAGGTCACAAAAATCTCCATTAGTGTAGAAGCTAACCTCTTCAACCTTGGAGGTATCGCTAGCTACCCCAAGCATCTCGCTATCAAGATCCTTAGCGCTTGTAGTGCCTTCTCGCATTAAGTCGTTAAGAAGCTCTTCTTTATATACTTGCCCGGAAGATTTAGCCCAGGTTACCGCCTCAGCTACTGTTTTTGTAGACTTAACAAACTCCTGATTCTCATTTACCACCTTCTGCATCTGTTTTTCGATTTCTTTGAAATCATCTTCGGAAACAGCAACGCCTGGTACGTCAATATCATAATAAAAACCGTTGTCGACTACGGGTCCGACCCCCAAACGTACATCTGGCCACATCTTGGAAACTGCCGTAGCAAGAACATGCGCGCATGAGTGGCGCATAGCATAAATATCTACATCTTTTTTCGACATATCACCTCCTTAGAAATAAAAAAGCGCCAAGTATACGAGAATATTCATATATCTATGGCGTTTCGGGCCCGCTGACGTTTCAGAAGGCTGTTCCACCGAAATCTTTCACTCTGTATCAGCACATTTACTAGTGTTCTGACCTTGCCCTAGTAGCTCCACGGTTGGTTAATCCGTATCTTCACTTGTTTTATATTCTATCAGTAAATCTAAATAAACAAAAAATCGTGCCTTCTCGCAGTCAACAGGCACGATATTTCGGTAAAACACCTCTCAGAACTCTACGTTCTCTATATTAACACAGGCTAGTAGTATGATGCTAGTACTTTATGTAGCTATTTTGACAACTCCTGAATTATTTCAAATATCATATGTTCGTACATTGCTAGTAATATATTGCTACCGAACAAATTGTCGCAATTTGCTTGTACCCTCCTTGAACAGGGATGATTAAAATGCTATATTAGCTCCACCCGATGGGCGCGTAGCTCAGTTGGCTAGAGCGCTTCCTTGACGTGGAAGAGGTCGGGGATTCGAGTTCCTCCGCGCCCACCATTTAAAGATATCTCCACTTTTGGAGGTATTTTTAATTGAAAGAGTCGAAAATCCCCGACCGGAGGGGTGAGAGATGCCGGTGGCATCTCGCAAGGCAATCAACTCTTGAAAACTTGTTTTCAAAGATGTTGTTGCGGGCCTGCTGAAAGTAGGTCGAGTTCCTCCGCGCCCACCAATATAAGCTGATTAATTTAGTCAGCTTATTTAATTTGTACGATATTCTTCACAGATTCTGACTAGATGTCTCAGGTTGTGAACGCTTGCCAATGTTCCGGCAAGCGGTTCTCCCACCTTAAACTGATGTCTCAAAAAACCTTTGCTGAAGCCTTTTGTGCATGAATAGCAGTCACAAACTTCATCAATAACGGTGTCGTCATCTAAATATTTGGCATTGGTCAGATGCAGTCTTTTGCTATCAGGCCCACTCCATACTGTTGCATGCCGAGCGTTTCTGGTTGGCATTACGCAGTCCATCATATCTATCCCGCATTCGATTGCCTTGCGTACATCTACAGGGTCACCGACTCCTAATAAAAACCGTGGTCTTTCAGGGTTGTACAGAGGCGCAAGAAAATCAAGAATATCGTGCATTTCGTTTCGTGTTTCGCCAACCGACAATCCTCCAATTGCAGTACCATCTACATCGCTATTTTGAATGATTTCTAGGCTCTTTTGGCGAAGTTCATGATCGAGGCCACCTTGGACCACTCCGAACAATAGAGGTCTCTCAGTGACACTCATACCTGATGTCAGGCGCCTAAATTCTACAATACATCTCTCTAGCCAACGATGAGTACGGTCAAAAGCTTCCTTCGTTGTGCCCCGGTCTTTTTCCGATAAGCCAGTCAGATGATCAAATGCTACTGTCAGATCTGACCCCAAAGCAAGCTGAATTTGAATCGACTTTTCAGGAGTGATTAACCTTATCTCACCTGTGATCGGATGCTTAAACTCGACCCCTTCTTCTGTGATCTTTCTTAAGGATTTCAATGAGAAAACCTGAAACCCCCCACTATCAGTTAAGATTGGGCCACTAAACCTAGTAAATTCGTGTAAGCCACCTAACTTACTTACTATATCCTCACCTGGCATCATGTGCAGGTGGTAGGTGTTTGCTAGGACAATTTGTACGCCAGTAGAATACACTAACTCCGGTGAAACACTCTTAACCGCACCACGCGTACCGTCGGGCATAAAGGTTGGGGTCAGAACGTCACCGACTCGAGTATGCAAAATACCACTTCGAGCATAGTCCCCTTTTCTATTTACTTCTTCAAAAACTAACATATAGTCTAATTAACATCATTCTAACAGAGGTGGTTAATATCTCCAACTTGACTATTCTTATCTTTTATGTTAACATAAGCGTGTTAATCGAGGTAACGGAGTTTGAAAACCGACAAAGCCGCTGTGCTTTCCGGGTGGCAAATGTTCTACGAAGCATTAACAAGCGAGGCTAAACAAGGACGGACCAGAATCCGTCGTAAGTAAGCCATAGCAACCACTGTAGAATGTGAAAAAATATCCCTTCATTTGGAGGGATATTTTAGTTAAAAACTAAGGAACACACATAGTTATCCACTTGACTTTAGTATAGCGTAAGCGCAATATATTGACATGGTATGTACAATGTGCGACTCAAAAACTAGGACTTCAAACAGTAGATTCATGTCTCGCGGTATTTATGTTTGGCGTAGAAGAACATGCCCACGCTGCCATAGCGTCTTCACGACGCACGAGAATGTAGATATGAAGCGATCTCACCGTGTCCAGGACACCGATGGCAAATTAGATCAGTTTGTGCGCGAGAAACTTTTTTTGAGCATATACGAGTCACTTCGGCATCGCCAAGAAGCAATTTCTGATGCTAGCGGGATTACTGATACGACAATCTCGAAGATTCTTGCTGAAAAAAGGTTGATAATTCCTAAAGATAGGATAGTTGAGATTACTTCTTCAGTTCTGCGCAGATTTGATCGAGCCGCATATATTAGATATATCTCGATGAATAAGTTTTAGTTATTTTTTGACGACCTTGATCGTTGAATCAAAAACGTCCAAGTACTTTCCGAGCATAAGTCTTGTTTGAGAATTAAATGCAGCAATTGATGCAAAAATAATTGATGTAACCGGCATCAACACCCATTGCAACGCTATTGGGATATATCGCCATCTTCGATAGCGCTTGGGTTTCGGGGGTAAAAGTTTAATGCTTAAAAACATCGTCGCGAAAATTCCCACAAGCGCTAGAGTCTGGATATAGCTGGCGATGATCGGCAATTGATTAGCGATGATTGTTTCTTTTGCTTGAGGATTGGCGTATACCGGTACCATGGCCGCAAAAAGAAGTAGTAATGGCGTTGTAGCCCAAGATACATGGCCTTCAATCAAGCGCACTAGCTTGAAGAATAGATCCCACTTCGGTACTTTATTCTTTTTGAAAAAGCCAGTGGTTGCAACATAAGCAACGTCTGACGCACCATAAGCCCAGCGTCGCAACTGCTTAAATTGCTCAAAAATGGTCTTCCTGTAACTTCCGGCCATAACAGCATCGTGATAAATGGGAGTGAACAATGGAAAAACGTCATGCTTGCCGTCATAGCGAAAGTAAGTCCTCCAGTATTGATGGCCGTCTTCCACCACTGTTCTAGTACTGTAATATTCTGTCGCAATCAATGCTTCGAGCGACTGAGAATGAGAAGCAAAATTTCTTAGCATGTGAGGCCTCAGCGAAACAATCATTGTCCAAAAGGAGTTCCCTGTTGCGATCACTCGCATCGGAGCGGGTACATCCCATATATTGTTCGTAAATAGAGTAATTGGCTGGAAGCTCGTGTTTGCTCTATCAGGACATACCAAATAAAAGTAAGTGAGAGAGTTGAGGTAGTTGTGGTGCACCCTGTGGTCACAGTCGATAGATGTAACTACTACATTTTCAGCAGGAATACTATTCTCTTCGCAGTATTTGGCAAGGATACGCATTCCCCAATTGGCATTTGGCCCCTTGCCTTTAATCTCATCTGGCAAGTCACCTGGGTGAACTGTGGCGACGAAGTGACCAAACTTTGATCTATACTCCTCTGCTAGTTTATGAGCTAGCTCACCCGACTCTGGTCCCGCCCTTTCTTCGGCAGTTAACACAACAATCACCTTCTTCATATCATAAGAGGCCTCAGCGAGAGCATCCAGGGACGGCTGAAGAATCTCCCTACCCTCTCTGTGAAAAGGGATCACAAATGCATGATATAAATTGTCTTGGTTGAGAGAATCGTTCTGGTGAAAACTGTGGTAGGTTCTCAGATTAGTCTTGTGCCATTTTAAGGGGTATCTACCTTCTAGCCCATCAATTCTCCTTAACGCAGCTTGAGGGTCCCTTAGGTCATCGATCAGTTGTTGCCAATCCATAACCTGGTGTTGTCTCATTATCTTGTAGCTCTGAAGGGTTCTTACAGTCATGGCCATAGAACGGAGAAACCAAGCCACTAAGTAGATGGTAATTGCATATGCGGCGATCACCGGACTAATTAACGCTAATATTAAAGGTAGAAATATCACAACCCAAGATAATAGCCCTGGCAATATCTCAAATATGCGATATATTAGCCCTCTATCTTGCTTGTACGGTATTTGAATATCTGAAATGTTCATCAGCTACCTGTGCAACCCAAGTATTGCTGCAGTTATGACTATCAGAAATATTTCTGCGATAATGGTCAGTCCTAAAACTAGAAAAGTAGCACCACGTTTTATGCCGTGCACTCTAGCTGCTAAATAGCTATTCCCCGCTACCAAGATTAGAGCTATAAGCGCAAATTGATACAACGAAACAGTGGAGGCTTTTTCAAAACCAGCTAGACCAAGCGTCGTATTGTTACGAATTATCGCCACACTTTGTGTTGTGTCAATTCTCAAGATAACCAAAAGACTGGCAAAAACGCCTAGAAGGATTACGACTAAGTTTAGAAAAACTGCCAGTTTATCGTTTATATACGTTCGAAGATGCATATTTATTATTACTATTGTCTCATAAAACCAGATATCAAGCGAAAAATGATTGGTGCGGGTAGAGGGAGTCGAACCCTCGTCTCAGCCTTGGGAAGGCTACATAATGGCCGTTATACGATACCCGCCTGGGTTACCATTCGAAACTTTTAACTAAAAATGGAGCCATCTACCAGGATCGAACTGGTGACCTACACGTTACGAATGTGTCGCTCTACCAACTGAGCTAAGATGGCGCAGATCTCATTTTAACAGATAGCTAACCCTTGTAAAAATAGGTATTATTTGCTATTATCGCTTGGTCTAAACTACGAGGGCTCGTGGTGTAGAGGCCTAACATGCTTCCCTGTCACGGAAGAGATCGCCGGTTCGAATCCGGTCGAGCCCGCCACGAAATGAGTCTCAGCTTTTGCTGAGGCTTTTTTCGTGGACGCGACTTGTTCGCGTGATTCAAACCAGGCGAAGCCTGTTCAGATAATCCCCCGCCAGCTTGCTGGCAAACGGGCAGATTATACCTTAGTAATCCGGTCGAGCCCGCCAGTATAAGTAACTGTGAAGAAGTGACCCATGATTACGCTTGTGTTTTATTGACAAAGAGTCTAAGATAAGGGCGAGTAAATTAAAAATAAAGATCAAATATGGCAAAAATTGACAAACATATATGCATTATTGGCGCCGGCACGGCAGGAATAATGCTAGCTAACAAGTTAGCAAATAAATTCGAAGTTACAGTCATTGACCCAGCAAAAGACCACTACTACCAGCCGGGTTTTTTATTTATGCCTTTCGGCAGGTATAAAGCCGAACAGCTTCGAAAATCAACAACAAAATTAGTGAACAAACGCGCAAATTTAATCGCCGAAAAAGTTGCGAACATAGACTTTCAAAACAAGAAACTTGCTACGGATTCAGGCACGGATATAAGTTTTGATGTCCTTGTGGTGGCTACGGGGACAAGAACTGATCCCAGCATGACAGAAGGGCTTCTTGGAGATGGGTGGCAAAAGAATGTCTTTGATTTTTATAACCCAGATGGAGCCGAAAAGCTTCACGATGCACTAAAAGATTTCAAACAAGGTACTTTGGCCATACAGATAATGGACATGCCGATAAAATGCCCGGTTGCCCCACTTGAGTTCACATTCCTTGCCGACGATTATTTCAAGAAAAGAGGTATTCGGGAAAATATAACTATCAAGTACATAACGCCCCTTTCTGGAGCTTTCACAAAACCGGTTGCGAGCGCAAAATTTGGTCATATGCTCGAAGAAAGAAAAATTGAACTAGTTTCAGACTTTTACACTGAAAAAGTTGTAGAAACGGAGAACAAGGTGGTTTGCTTCGACGGACGAGAAGTCATCTACGACCTCCTCGTAACGGTACCCGTCAATGTGGGTTCGGATTTAATGAGAAAAACCGACATTGTTAACGATCTTGGATTCGTTGAAGTCAACCATGGTAGCCTGCAATCGGCAAAATACCCATTCGTCTTTGCCGTTGGCGACGCCGCGGACCTCCCAACATCAAAAGCAGGGTCAGTAGCTCATTTTGAGGTAGACACTCTGGCAGAAAATATTCCACGTTTCCTAGAAGGGAAAGAACTCGAGGAGAGTTTTGATGGGCACTCAAATTGTTTTGTTGAAATGGGTGGCGGCAAAGCCCTGCTTCTAGATTTCAACTACCAAACTCAGCCATATGAGGGCACCTTCCCCTTCCCGGGCGTTGGCCCCATGAAGTTACTGCAACCAAGTCGAGTTAATCACTGGGGAAAGCTGGCTTTTAGATTTATTTATTGGTGGATGCTTCTTCCTGGTAGAAAAATACCGTTCATTAATGCTCAAATGAGTCTCAAAGGTAAAAAAATAATAGAAAGTTAAAAAGGAGAAAAAGTTATGCAAAAAAACATTGCCGGAACAGAAGTAGAAGTAGACGCTGAAGGCTACCTTACTGATATGAACCAATGGAGCGGTGACATTGCTAACGCGATCGCCGAAGAACTACACATTAGCCCATTAAGTGAAAAGCACTGGGCGGTGATCAATTGGCTTAGAGAACAGACTGCCAACGGCGTCGAACTAAACATACGCAAAGTTGGAGCATCTGGAGTTGTCGATATTAAAGAGTTCTACCAGTTATTCCCTGGAGGACCTCTCAAGAACGCATCAAAGATCGCAGGACTACATAAACCAACTAGCTGCTTATAAAGGAGGCACTATGAGCGAATCACACAAAAAAGAACATCAAGACCACAACCGGTGTCATACTTGCGGGCAATGCAAGGATTGTGCAGCTTGCAGATGCGAGCCTGCCAACGGGCCTGCTCTTAAAAAAATGATGATCATCGTGTCAAAAGCAAGTATTGATGGTATCTATGCCGGTCTAATACTTGCCAACGGGGCGCGCAGTGAAGGTATAGAATGTGATATGTTCTTCACCTTCTTTGGGCTAGACGCAATCACCAAGAAAAGAATGGAGCATCTAAAAGTAGGTTTGGGCGGTAATCCTGGTATGCACATGCCTGAAGTCATCGGTGTATTCCCCGGAATGGAAAGTGTAGCCACACATATGATGATGAAACGAATGTCCGAACTTGACATACCACCAGTCCCAGAATTCTTAGATATAATCAAAGCTGCTGGTGGGCGAATTTTTGCCTGCAAGCTAGCGATGGAGATGTTCAACTTAAAACGCGAAGATATGTGGGACGGTGTTGATGAAGTGCTGACAGTTGGTCAATTCTACGAATGTTATACACCTGGGTCACAGATTATATTCATTTAAGCCTTAGCTACAGCTCAAAAAGCCACCGTTTATAACTTTATGTACACGGTGGTTTTTTCTTGGGATTTTATTTCATTTAAAGCATCGTCAATTGGTTCAAAACTAAACAATATGCGGGCATAGCGATATTTTCCGTCCTTGTCTTCAAGTATCTTAATTATTTCTAATCCATATCCAATATTTATAATATCTGACGTCTCGCCAGGCTTTAGTACAGCCAATGTTGCCACTTCCTCACTTATTGAGTTCCTATCTTTTGGGTCAAGATATCCAGGCACCTCACCACCAGAATTTTTAGTAGATGTATCGTCAGAATATTTAGCGGCTAGAGCAGTGAAATCTCCTCCGTTCTTAAGCTCATCTAGGGCTTTATTGGCATCGCTCCGAGTGTCTATATCGACGACAGCCATGACTTTTGAGGTCAAAATATCGTTGCGAATACTACGACGGAAGTCTTCGACCGACCAATTATAAAAGTCTTTGAGTGTATCTTGGAAAACCTTATCGTTGTTCCCAAGGCGGTTCTGTTTTTTAAGCTCAACTATGCGAGAATCTATTTCTTCATCGGATACGGTTATTCCTTTTTCCTTAGCTAGTTGCTTTATGTAGGAAAGATTGATTACCTTTTGCAGAATCTTAACTTTTTGGTCATCTAGCTGCGGCTTATTGTTTGGGTCTGAGAAATCAACATTCTCAACATTAGTGTAGTAATAAATATAACGCTTTAATTCAAACAGATAGTTCTCATAGAGAACAAATGAAGACCCGGTTTTTGCAATTGGAAATGGTACGACTTGAGTAACGTGATACGTGAAATTTGATGTATCTTTTTTGCGATAAAGCGCAAAAGACATAAAGATCGAAAACCCTACCAAACCTACTATGACTAGTGCCGTAGAGACTGTTAGTACTTTGTGTTTAGAGTGAGTGAGCGGGTATATAAATTTTCTGGCACTCTTCAAGACATCTTCCCTAGCTTCCGCCACGGTTTCGTTAGTTACTCTATCAACCTTCCCCTCATTGGGCTCAACGGCGCGAGACTTCTTAGATAGCCGAAGTTTCTTGAACCGCTCATTTTGAGTACTAAATTTATTCATTGTTATCTGCCTTTTCCATGAACGGTGCCTGATTTTGCTTCATAAAGCCCATCTTTCTCAACCTACTATTTAATTCTGCCTGTAATTTACCAGGGTGATGAACTTCGTGAATGACCAGCTCTCCTACATATGTTTGCATAGTAATTGTACCAAACCCGAGCAATGTTTCTTGAAACCCTTTCACCTCGTAATTTATCATCGAGATATTATCTAACCCGATATCTACTACGTTCTTTTCAAAGAAGCCTTTTTGTTTAATTTGGATAAACCTTTCATTGGTTAGAATGTATACGCTGAAGTACCAACTCATCCAAGAAGGAAAGAATAATATTGCAGCTAGCAGAAAGCTCAGGCCCAAAGCACCAAAGAAGAAATTCATTGATGGCAAATCAGACATATGAAATAGCTTCATCCCAAACTCGGTAGTAAGAAGAGTTGTAAACAGAGGACCAACTAGTATGCCGATAGATGCAACAATTAAGCCTTTTCGCATGACAATCGGGTGTTTTCGAAATAGCATCAACACCTCTTCGTTAGGCAGTTGCCCCTCAAACCTTCCCTCTGCTTTTGGCATAGCACTTATTATACCTTTTTTTGAAGGTATTTTATATCTTAGACGTGCTATACTTACCTCTGTCGATTGATCAGTTCAATCTCTTTGATCCCATAGTTCAATGGATACCCAGCACCTCGTGCTCCGATAGCTCAACGGATAGAGCAACTCCGTCCTAAGGAGAAGATGTAGGTTCGATTCCTTCTCGGGGTACCAGGTGCTGGGCGTCCTTCGACTGTAAATTAGAGCGGGCTCTAACGTTCAATGAAAGCCAGGATAACCTGCATTGGTAGCCAGGCTATTTCTTACCTTTTTGTGTGTATTTCTCATGTACGGCAGTATAGTCAAAGATTTCTGACTCCGAGAACCAATGGGCAACTTCTAGTTTTGCTTCATCAGAATCGCCAGACGCGTGCACCAGGTTTGGTATACCCGTCTTAGCTTTATCTCCATGAGCATAACTCATGTGTGCGTAGTCGCCCCTTATCGTACCTGGAAGAGCACTTTTTGGCTCAGTCGCACCAACCATCTTTCGCACCAACTCTACTGCCTCTATCCCCTCTAGTACAAATGCAATAACAGGACCCATCATCATATAGTCAAGATTCATATCGAAGACTTCTTTTCCTCGCCTTGATACCACTTTCCCTATGGTCTCATAGTGATGGAAGTAATGATCCTCAGAGGGTTGGAGCATTTTAGCTGCAACGACCTTTAACCCAACTTTCTCGAAGCGAGTTATAATTTCACCGACCACTCCTCTCTGTACGGCATCAGGTTTTAATACTACAAGTGTTCTTTCCATAATATCTCCATTATTTGTTATCTTCTATTCGCGAATATTGTAGCAGGTACGTATATTATTAACTACCCCAGCCCCTATTTAATGTCGTACAATATAAACATGAGCAAGCTTCTATATTCTGAATTAGTGATAGATTTCTTAGAACACCTAGAAATTGAACTAGGAAGATCACAAAAAACTATCAGTAACTATCACCACTACCTTACACGACTCAGTGACTTTGCAGGTGAGATTAAAATTTCGGACATAGATAATGAATTAATCAGAAGATGGAGACTGTGGCTTAATCGTCTTGGATCAGATCGTGCTGATGAGCTTGGAAAACTAACACAAAATTATCACCTAATTGCATTGCGTGCATTTTTAAAATACTGCGCTAAACGTGACATCCCCGCCTTAAGCCCAGACAAAATAGAACTAGCTAAAGTTGCACGAAAGCAAGTTAGTTTTCTTTCAGCAGAAGAAGTCGAAAGACTGCTAGTGAACATCGATGTCTCATCTGTTACTGGCGCTCGTGATCGTGCAATTTGTGAACTACTTTTTAGTTCAGGTTTACGAGTTTCTGAGCTTGTCGGACTTGATAAGGAACATGTAAATCTAGACCGTAGAGAGTTCATGGTTAGGGGAAAAGGCCAAAAAGATAGACCAATATTTATTAGTGCAGAGGCGGCAAATTGGATCAAGAACTATCTTGCACAACGTGAAGATAATCTTAACCCGCTATTTATAAGCTACAGCGGGAAACACTCACCATCTATGAGCGGAAACTACAAACGTCTTACGGCTCGAAGTATCCAGCGGATAGTTTCGAAAGCGGCAAGAATGGCCGGAATCACAAAACATGTTTCCCCTCACAGCTTACGCCATTCCTTCGCTACAGATCTATTAATGAACGGCGCCGACATAAGGTCCGTACAAGCTATGTTAGGTCACTCCAACATCGCTACTACTCAGATATACACTCACATAACTGACCCTCATTTAAAAGCAGTCTACGAGCAGTTTCATCACAAAAAATAAACTCTTTATGGGCAAGTGTTGGTTGAATTTATTGGAGATGTGATCCATAGCTTACAGACATCGCCTGCGATGGCAGCATTAGGGTAGTCAAAGCTATCAACGAGCGGAACTCGAACTTGTATTCTCCGAAGAATGTCAGTTGTTTTTCCCGTTGAGTCAATAACTGCTTGTAGGCCAATGATTTTCAGATCATTCCCGCCGGCATCTTTTGCTGTAATCTCAAAATTACTTGGTTGATATTCAGATGATATCGCCATAAACAAGTTATTGGATGCGACATTCATTTGAACAGTCACACTACAGCTTTGAGTAGAAGAATTGCAGTTTCCATTGACGACCTTACCTTGGTTTATTCCTGATATATCACTCAGCAAAGTGTTAGCGCCAATACTATCTATTGGATTTAGAAGCATATAACCCGTGCGGGTGAGCAAGCTATCTTGTGTATCTCCATTATTAAACGGAATTATGTAGACTTTTCCGAGCCCAAGATTAGCCTGCCAATTATTTCTAATCGGCCAGCCAGTGGACCCAGATGCACGAAAATCATTACTCTCTACACTAACTGCCCTACTCCATGTGATTGTTATCGTATCAGGAGCAACGATTGTACCAGTGTTATTCTTAAACTGCAGCGGAAATGCTTTAGGAGACGTACTGACGCTGTCATATTTCACAGAAGTCGGTTCTTTATTTAGCATTACACAAGTGATCCTGACAGAACTTTCTACAATATCTGTCGCCGGCGAGCATGTCTGCGTATATGAGCTACCTCCTGCTACCATATCAGCACGTGCATCATTGACGCCAGATTCAGATGCATAAAATGCCTGTGTGCTGAGTTGTCTATCGAGTGCCTGACGTTGTTCACGTGCCATAATTTTGGCAAAACCAATAGTAACTAGGCTCAAGATCACCATGATGACAATGCAAACAACTATGGAAACAAATCCGTCTTGTTGGTCTGCGGATTCTTGCCTATTCATATTATGGTATCCTCTTTAAAACAGTGGTGTTAAGCTCACTAACTGCACAGAATTGCGTACCTACAGCAGACCCCTTACATACAGCAAGTTCAGGGCTATCTGCAAGTTGACTGCCGTCCGTAGTCTCTAAAAGATCGTCAGCCCCAAATGCTACTTTAACTGATACTGACCAAAGATTAGTCGCGCTTGACTGAACGTTTAACTTTACTATTCTCATACCTTCAGGTAAAATCTCAGAACCGTCGGCTGTTGGAGCATCAGAACTCATCACCACACTATCCGGATCACAGCCATCTGCTCCAAGTCTATCAAACCACAACACATGCCCTGAAGCACCTTGTTGGACATTTAGCCTATAGAAATACCGATCGCTTCCGATACAGAGTGACTTTACGTCGTTATTAGTACTTGACTTGGTTATAATTTTGCCACTATCACCACCGCCAGAGTATTGAATATCTTGAGATATTCGATCAAGAACCGTTCGTGCCGATTCTTGAGTTTTGGCAGTAGTAATACCTTTATAGTACATCTTCCCGACTTGAACGATTGCCGTTAATATCACAAGCAATATTGTCGAAAAAACAGCCGAGGCGATCATCAATTCTACAATTGTGAAACCTTTTTGGGTAAATACTTTCATTAATACAGTACCTCGTGCAATTTATAGTAAATTTTAACCTCGTCTTTACCGCCGCCCAATCTATCCCAACGTGCTCGCAAGGTAAAAATGTTACGCAGTGATGAGCCACTTCCACTATCAGACCTGACTATTGAGATTTTATACCTACCATCGGTGCCAAGTGCACAATTAAAATCATAAGTAATCCCTGGGCCCACAGGCGTAGATGAGTCAGCAGATGTGGTGAGGTTATCGGCAAACAAGTCATCCGGTACTGAAGACTGCTCTACGATCGAGCCATCAGAGCGTAAGCAGAAAGAAGCAGACGATGTAGTAAAGATTGACCCTCCTGATCCAGCCGCGTTTGCCTTTAATGTTTCTATTTGGCCTTCGAGCAACTTTAGAGCTTCAGTTCGTTCTTGGGCAGCCCTGCCGACCAACAGAGCTTTTGAAGCAGTTGCATATGAAACAGCTATGACTGAGCTAATGATTGCTAAGGCTATCATCACTTCGATGAGAGTGTCTCCTCTACTGCGTTTCATCAATTGCACCCCACCGGATCAGTGTCAGTTAATAATCTTGCATAAATACCATAATTTCCACCGCTTAGAAGAATACCGCCATATTGTCTGCCTGATTGACCGAGTTGATCATCTTGGAAACAAAGAGTAATGGTGCCGTTTGCTGGCCATCCTAAAGATGCGTTTTTTATCGCGCTGTCCATTGTTGGCAGAGGAGAGTTTTGATCAATACCTGTCCCTGCTACCGTACCTGAGCTATAAGTATTGATTTGCTGTACACCAGAGTTTAGGCTACTCCCTGAAGCGCTATAACCTGTACCGTTTGGCGAAGATGACACAACTACGAGCCGGCCATCATCCAAATGACTGGCAATATTGTCGCCCCACCATATCTGATAGAGATTAATTCCCCAGATATACTCTTTTGTTTCCTTAATTTCAGACACGAGCGTAGGGTTTGCAGACTGAAAAGTTGTGTTTGAAAGTGATGAACTACCGATTATAGAGTATATATCCATGGCATTATCCTTAAAGTGTATCGCCTTCCCCAAAAATACACATGCGCTGTTTGTACCCTGTTCGCTCCCTGGGCCACTAGAAGAAATAATCGGGATGTTGGCATTTGCTGAGCATGAAAGCGTAGATTCTGGAAAATAGCCCGTAGCGGTGTCATTAATCACATCCTGAAGCTTAGATTCTATATCTCGCATACTTTGGTTAAACTGAGACTCTCTCTGTTGGCCACTGAACAGGGCTACTGTGATCATCAACATCGCACCCGAAACCGCCAGAGTGATCATCACCTCCATTAGAGTAAACCCACCTTGCCTTCTTAACATAAGCATATTATAGATGATTGAGACCTATGATGTAAGATCAGATGACTAGTTTATAAAAATATTTAGGGGAATAGGTAGAAAGTGGTCAGTAGATCAACTAATTTATCACCAAAAAGATAGACGATAATTGTGGCGATGATTAAATACGGTCCAAAAGGAATCTGGGCATTAAGTTTAGACTTTTTGGATAGTAGCGAAGGTAGCACAACTAACGTGCCCAGTAATGAGCCAATGGAGATTACAAGTAAGCTTTTAAAACCCGAAGCAAGTAGTACGCCAAAGAATATTCCATACTTCACGTCCCCGCCACCAATATATTTACCCTTAGATAGAAAGTACAGTAAAGCGAAGATCCCAGATCCTACTGTGACACCAAGAAGAAGACCAAAAACTCTAGAAAAATCCTGGAAATAAAATACTTGGGTGATCTTTGAAGCTAGGGCCAAGCCAATTAAGGTATATACCACCTTATCTGGGAGTATTTGCCATTTTAGATCAAAGATAATCAGCGATATCATTAGCGTTAAGATGACTAACCACAAACTAAAAATCAGTACACCGATTTTGCTGAACCCATACGGCCAAAATGCATAAGATACTCCAAATAGAACACCAGCCCCTAACTCTACTAGTGGGTAGGTTAGCCCAATTGATTTATTACAATAACGACACTTCCCGCCAGTGCTTAGCCAGCTAAATAAAGGTATCAAGTCTTGCCATTGAAGTTCGTGGTGGCAGTTTTCGCATTCCGAGCGACCCTTAACCCAGTCTCGACCGTCAAATAGTCTCATAGTGAATGCGAGCGCAAAGCTTCCAGCACAGAGGCCCAAAATTACAGAAACAATAAGCATTATCACTAAACTAGCTTAACAAAACAGCACCGGCATTACTAGCGCGGTGCTGGATTTTGGACCAATTATTTATTACTGATTATCTAGGCAGTAAGTAGCGCCACCTTCTAGACCAATAGCAACTGCATACTGTCTTGAGGTTCCGGTAGTATCAAGACTTTCCCCTGAGCAAATATGCCCCGCAGCATACATAACTGCTGCTGCTGTCGAACCACTTGCATTAGCTGGTAGATTTCCCGCAGCAGACCACACACAGTAAGAGACTGCTGACCCGTTAGGATCTGTAAAGCTAGATGTGGGGTTTAGATACTTTGTTACGAAAGTTCCCGGAGTTGCCGATGAACAGTTATTTGAGCTAGCAAATGCATTAGATGATGGAACCGTACCGTTGTTGTTACCAATGTAATTGTCAATTTCAGTCTTAACCCTACCTAATATAGCTCGCCTAGAGCTGTTTCTTTGGTTCTTTTGAAGTTGTGGTACCGCGATTAATACTGCAGCAATAATCACACCCGCAATAGCCAAGACAATCATCACCTCTATGATGGTGAAGCCTTTTTGGAATTTGTTAGTTCTGATTTTCATTTATTTGCCCTTCCCCCTAAATTTAAAGCATAAACTTAATGTATTTATCATAGTAGTTAATTTTCATTAAATCAATAACAACCACTGTAAACAGTATTTACTTTATAACGTTTTTCCCTACTAGACCATAGATTGGCACTAATATTGCCGATACGATAATGATTGCGATTACTCCCAAGATAACCATCAACATCGGTTCAATTATCGTTGAGATCGTCTTTACTTGGTTGTCTACCTCTTTTTCGTAATAATCAGCTGTTTTCTCCATCATTTGTTCAATCTGGCCTGACTGTTCACCAATTCGCAGCATATTTGGCACTAGTTCAAGAAAATATGGGCTCTTTTCTATTGAATCAGCAAGGCTCTTACCACCTTTGACCTTCTCAATAGAAGCTTTTATCGCTCCACCAACCAGAACATTGTCGACGGCCTCGGCAGTTATTTCAAGAACTCTAATCAGTGGTACACCGCTAGCGATCAATGTAGCCCCCGTCCTTGCAAAACGTGCCATATAAAGCTTCATAAATAGCGGACCGATGGCAGGGATCTTGATCTTTGCTTTATCAAAAAACTTCTTACCGGCAGGAGTTCGGGACCAGTTAACCGTAAAGAACGCGACTATACCAGCTAAAATGAGCATAACCCACCAAAATTTAATAAGCGCGTGCGAAACGGCCAACAACACTCTGGTGAGAATCGGCAACTGCACATTCCCGAAGCCTTTGTATAGCTCTTGAACTTGAGGCAGTACATTAACTAACATGAACGCCACAACGCCTGCCATAACTACTAAAACTATGATCGGGTATACCATTGCGCCACGTACTTTGGAGAGGACTTCGGCATCTTTTTCCTGCTGGAAAGCTAACCTATCAAGAGACTTGTCTAAGGTGCCTGAAGTTTCACCAGCATCAATTAATGAAACAAATATCGGGCTAAATACTTTTGGGTGCTTCTTTAAGGAGGCACCGAGTGCTGAACCCGCTTCTACGTCGGCGATGACTTTTGATATAACAGCTTTGAAAGCTTGGTTCTTTGTTTGGCTCAGAACAGTTCTGAGTGACTGCACCAAAGGCAAACCAGCGTTAATCAAAGTTGAGAGCTGTCTTGAAAAAAGAATTTTTTCTTTAGTCGGTATTCGGTTTAATAGCGCACCCAAAAAGTTGTTTGAACCACCGCTAGAAACCTTAATCTCTAGAGGAGCTAGGCCTTGTTCGCTTATCAACTTTGCGGCTGAAGCTTCGCTATCTGCCTGAACTTCGGCACTAATCTTCTTGCCGGTCGCAGAATTTCTTGCTGTATATTTGTAGGTCGTTAGACTCACTTTATCTATTAGCCTCTCATTAGTCTGTCTAATTCTTCAGGGTCAACAGCGTAGTTTCTAGCTTCATCAAGACTGATAGTACCCTCGTGAATTAGGTTAACTAGCGTCTTGTCCATCGATTGCATACCAAATTCAGCACCAGTCTGGATTACGGCATCAAGTTGATGTGTCTTACCCTCACGTATGATGTTGCGTACAGCCGGAGTGGCTATCAAAATTTCTGCTGCTGCTATGCGGCCACCACCGATTGTTGGCACTAGGCGCTGTGAACAAATTGCCATTAAAATATTGCTCAATTGAGAACGAATCTGGGGTTGCTGGTGAGCTGGGAAAACATCGATCATACGGTCGATGCTCTGTGCGGCTGAGTTAGTGTGGAGCGTTGCAAAAACTAAGTGACCAGTTTCAGCAATGGTAATTGCGGCGGCAATTGTCTCTAAGTCTCGCATCTCACCGATGAGCATTACATCTGGGTCTTGGCGAAGTGCCGAACGCAGTGCTGCTGCAAATGAGAAAGTATCATAGTGCACCTCTCTCTGTACGATGACAGACTTTTGGCTTTTGTGGGTAAATTCAATCGGATCTTCTACGGTGATGATATGAGTAGCACGGTCGTGATTGATTTTATGGATTAGTGCAGCTAGCGAAGTAGACTTTCCAGATCCCGTTGGTCCTGTAACTAGCACCAAACCTCTTGGATAATCTGCAAACTTTTCAACGACTGGCGGTAAACCAAGTTGTTCGATGGTTAGAATCTCATTTGGTATAAGTCGAAGAGCGGCTGCGAGGTTGCCTCTTTCATGAAAGGCATTAACACGGAATCTGCCCAAGTCTCCAAAGGCAAATGAAAAATCAAATTCTTTATCTTTGAGTAAAATCGCCTTCTGGTCTTCATCAAGTATCGAGAACACTAAAGATTCGACAGCTTCTTCATTGAGAATATCAGTCCCACTTACGGGTTTCAATGCTCCATCAACACGCAAAATTGGTGGCATCCCAACTTGCAAGTGCAAGTCTGATGCTTTTTGCTTGATAACTTCTTCGAGTAAAACTTCGATTCTAACTTGTGCTGCCATTTAGCTTCCCCACCTTATATTTCTATGCCTCATCTGCTGCGGCTACACGATTGACTTCATTTAGAGTCGTCATCCCAGCCAGGGCTTTCAGGTATCCATCTTGCCTCATTGTGACCATCCCTTGCGCCTGAGCCATCTTTTGAATGTCAGCGCTAGTGGCGTGCCCAATGATGAGATCCTGGATCTCTTCAGTTATGTTAAATACTTCATACAGCCCAAGACGCCCCTTATAGCCTCCAGGACTATCAGGTTTATCCCTGCCTTGGAATAAAGTATAAGCGTTTTGACCACCTATAGGCAAGTTTTGGTAACCCAAATCATCGCTGACTGCTTTTTGGGAAGCAACATCTGCCGGCAGTAGACCGCCCAGAGTTGCATTGATAGCTGCAGCTTCGGTTGCTGTCGATTGAATCTGTTCGGGATCCACAATTCGTCTAACAAGCCTTTGGCCGATAACAGTTCTGACCGTTGAGGCAATAAGAAATGGCTCGATACCCATATCTAGAAGACGCGGAAGGATACCAGCTGCTGAGTTTGTGTGGAGTGTTGAAAATACAAGATGGCCAGTTAGGGCAGCTTGAACTGCAAGCTGAGCCGTTTCTTTATCACGAATCTCTCCGACCATCACGCAGTCCGGGTCTTGGCGAAGTATCGAACGCAAACCTGAAGCAAAAGTAAGACCTACATCGGCATTCACCTGAATCTGATTGATCCCGTCCATCTTATATTCAACCGGATCTTCAAGTGTAACAATATTGATTTCTTCGCTCTTAATCTCTTGAATCAGTGCATAAAGCGAGGTAGATTTACCCGATCCAGTAGGCCCAGAGGTCAGAATCATACCGTTTGTATTCTTTAGCCCATCACGAATCGTTCGAAGCGCCCGCCCGTGATAACCCATGTCTTCAAGTTTCAATACTGTGCCAGATTTGTCTAGTAAACGAATGACTACTTGCTCACCCCAAACTACTGGAGAAATTGCGATACGCAGGTCTATTGCTTTATCAAGCACCTTGATAGTAAATTGACCATCTTGCGGAGTGCGATGTTCATCAATTTTCAGGTTTGATAAGATCTTTATTCTTGAGACAAGTGGTGCTTCAGTACTTTTTGGAAGCTTCATGATTTCTCTGAGAACTCCATCGATCCTACAACGAATCTTCAATTCTTTTTCTAATGGTTCAATGTGAATATCCGAAGCTCTATTTTTGGCCGCATATTCTAAAATAGCCGATAATGCTTTGCTTATTGGTGAATCCTGAACTATCGTTTTAATGTTTTTATCGTCAGTATCATCTGTTTTAACATCAGACTCAGTCTGTTCATCTGGTGACAGAACATTCACTACTTCTTCGTCAAGATTGGTCTGATATTGCTTAAGTACATGTCTAATGCCCTGCTCACTCGCTAGATATACCTTCAAAGGTCGGCCGATTTTATTTGAAAGGAAGTCAACAGCTTGGACATTGTCAGCATCGAGCATGCCAACCACTAGTCGATTCTGCATTTCACCGAGTGGCACCGCCATATATCTCTCAGCTACTTCTTGCGGCAACAAGGCGAGAGTTTTCGGGTTAACACGGGCATTACTAAGATCTACATACGGCACTTTTGTCACATTCGCAATGCTCTTTGTGAATTCTTCTTCGGGAACTTTACCACTTTCGACTAATAGGGCAATGTAGGGTTTCCCAGACTTCTCACTTTCGTCATGGATATCTTGAAGAAAGGCATGATCTACAATACCGCGCTGGACCAGGTCTTCTTCGACCAATTTCTGCGAATTGCCCACTAAAACGCTCATGCCTAATAGTATATAGGACTTAGAACTTAGGACATAGGACTTGGGTATGAACCTCTATTTTGCAGAATTCTTTTTTATCAAGACGGTAAGCATTTTTTGGACCTCTAATAAAAGGGTCTGTTCTACTTAAATCTCAATTTGAAAAATCCTTTGGCAAAGTAATATTTGGCTTTCTAATTCTGCAGCAGAACCCTGCGCGATAATTAAAAACTGCCTGAATTCTTTCGGACCGCCGCGCTTGAATCCTTCTGCGATATTAGAAGAAATACTGACGACTGATCTTTTCATCTGTGTAGATATTCCGAATTGCTCATCTATGGGGAGCTTTTTGCATAAACTATAAATTTGGACAGCTAAATCCATTGATTTCTGCCACACCACCAGATCTTTGAAACTGCTCAACATACTACACCCTAAGTTCTACGACCTACGTCCTATGTCCTAATTGCCCAAGGGATCCTGGTTGTCGTTTTGCTTGATAGTTATATCTTTTGTCGGATTCAGAGCGTTTGGCGAGAAGTAAGTCTTATTCTCGTAACTAAATTCACTGCTAACTGGGTCAACTACTTCAACTTTTGTAGTTAAAGTTTTCTTGTTGCTGAAGACTAAGTTGCTAAATAGCATGGAGGCGACGCCGACAATACCTGCAAGAATTACTAGAGTTGTAAGATCCTTTGACTTAAGCATTACTTAATCTCCTTGTATCGTAGTTCGAGCGTCTTCCCAGGCTGGTAGAACGTCTTAGCATCGATTATGAGTTTTGCGTTCGATGCTGAGCCACTAACCTGCATACTACTGATATATATCGGACGTATAGATCTCTCAAGGTCGACGGGCAGGTTCTTGATTTTATCGTATGTACCACTTACAGAAATACTGAACGGAATCTCAACCGGTACAGGCGACTGACTACCAGAGCCGGAATTTAATGAAAGCTCGTTGTCGGTCCCAGCAATCGATTCTATATTGTACCCACCCTCAGTCAATATCTTCTCAAGCGATGTTGCCAAAGCAGGAAAATCGTATTCCGAAGGCAATGCATCAAGCACGATTTTTGAATTATTCTCGCTGGTGCCCAAGACCGATTCTGGAGTCTCGTCAAATGCCTTGAAGGCAGATATTAACTTCCCTATTTCTTGATCGTTAGATGCAAGTTGGTTCGCTGCCGTCTTTTTTGCCCCAATGACACGGCTTCGGTGAGAAGATTGCTTGTATAGGGCGCGTATTGAAAAGGCACTAAAGACTACTAATGCCGTTGCAATACATATCATCACGAACATGCTTGAATTAGCTTTATCTATCAAAACTCTTTTTTGTGATGCTACTTCGGCCATTAGTTGCCTACCCCCGTTTGATCAGGTGCATTATTTTGTTGTTCTGAGTCAGACTGGATAATCGGTCGGCCTAGCTCTGATCGGGTTGTCACTTTATTATCTGGCACGATTAGGTCATCAACTTTCGTAGCGGAGCTGAAGATGATTGGATCAAAACTGAATGATAGACCATATGAAGCCCCCGCCTTATCTCGAGCGAATGATGCAAGAACTACATCTGTAAAAACTTGTTTACCACCCGACCCGCTATCTTCGGTTTTGAACGTTGTGAACTTCAGGGTGTCCACAAATTTGTTCACTGAAGCAAGAGTGTCTGTTGAACCTTGTAGTGTGATCACATTCGTTTCACCTCCAGCCAGATCTATTTTGGATATTGTTATATTCGAAGGTGTAATCTTTGCGAGGTAATCAAATATTCTGCTCATAATTGGCTTATCATTGTGCAGTGAATCCAGGGATATTAGCTGATTCTGGACTGTCAGGACTTTGTTTATATCGTCAACCTGGCTATTCTTTGTAGTTATCGAGCTTTGCGAATTACTTATTCTTTTGTTGTAGGTAGCTATCTGGGCACCCTGAACTACATATACATAAACCATCATCAAAACGAGTAGCCCAACAGCCGCAAGCCCACACCCCATCGCGATAGTCATAACTCGGTGCTTTTGACGACGAGCGACAATATACTTCATTTTTACATCTGGCAGAAGATTGAATTGAATCATCGTCTTACTCCTGCCTTTCTGCGAGACCTGCTGCAACAGCAAAGTGATTAGAAACACTCAGTAGCTCATTTTGTTTATCTGGAGGAAATGCTATGTTTCGCCATGCGTTGCCAATCTCAACTGCCATACCGAACTTATTCGCTACATAAAGTGGGAATTCCGGCAGTGTAGATGCGCCTCCGGTTACAATAATTCGCTCGATTTTCGTACCGCCGTAACGTGTCTGGAAAAACTTAATCGATTTTTCAATTTCGCCGATTAACAGATCAACAGTGCCTACAATTGCATTGTAGATCTGCCCTTCTAGCTTGTCTTGACTCAAGCCAAATTTGAACACAAATTGTTCGGCTTGCTGTTCTTCAATATTTAAGTTTTGCACTGCAGATCGAACGATGCTCTCCGTGCCCGTAGGAATTGAGCGGGTTAATCTTGCACCACCATTCATGGTAATAACCAAATCTGTGGCACGGCTACCGATGTCTAAAACCATCTCGGCAGCATTTTGGCCAATTGGCACAATTGAGCGAGTCATAGCCATCGAGTCAGGCTCAAAAGCAATAACGTTCAGCCCAATTCCCTCAAGCATGTCCAAACGTTTTTCAATAAATTCATTTGGAACGCTACTAAGCAAAACCTCTACTTTGGTACGATCTTTTGGCGAGTCTCCCAAAAGTGCCCAGTCAATTTTGCTCTCGGCAAGTGGCGTTGGAATCAATGCATCGGCTTGGTACTGAATTGTCTTTGCGAGTTCGCTCGGGGCAAGGCGATCAATGTCCACAACAGTGGTGAAAACTTTACTTGAAGGTAGCCCGACAGCAACATTTTTGGTACTGACTCCGCTCTGGCTTAAAAAATCTTTGATCGCAGTGGCTAGCTTTTGTTGATCAGCTCTAGCATCAGAGTATGCTAACTTTGAATCTAGCGGCATCATGCCGTAACGTGCCAACGTCTTGACTGGTCCTGAGCCTTTAAGCTGAACCATCCGTAATGCACTCGTACCTATATCGAGGCCGAAGAAATCACCAACCCCACCGATTATGCTCATATTAACCCCTATTTTACCTCAAGCGGAATAGATTAGTCCATAGGATTTTAGGACTTAGGACTTAGAGAAATTTTAAGCTCCCTGCTAAACTTTGATGCCCCCTATGTCCTACAGCCTACGCCCTATGTTCTAAAAAAGCGGTGGAAGAGCAGTGATAGAGTCGTAGCGATTGCCCAGTGCTACGGGCGCGGACCCGCCAGGGCTAGAGATGAACTGCTCCATTCCAAACTTTACTGTCTCAGCAATGTTCCCAGCGTTTGAGCCATTATAACCATCGCCACTAGCAGAATTCCTTAATGTCCCCACCAAGCGGTTCAAATGAACCTTAGTCATAGCCGTCAACGATCCATTTACGATCAAAGGGTTATTGCCACAGGCGCCAAATGGATTCACGCCTGAACCATTAACGCACGTGTCTATATTGCCCCGAGCAATTAGTTCAGCATCGATACGCGAAACATTCTGTTTGATATTGATATTCCCGTTCACTATAAATCTAAGATGTGGCACGCTATTAATATCCGCATAACTACCTGGGTATGTAATATCACCATCAATTTCTAAATCGCCATTTACTAAAATTGTCATGTGCGTTCCTGCGGGCACATTGAGGTTATTAGTCTTTAAGTTACCGGCCGTTGAGAACGCACCGTTCGCAATATCACCAGAATTCATTGTCCCATTTATCGTGCCACTTGGATTGACTGTTGGAAAAGTATAGCCAGCTATAACGTATCCCCCGCCATACTGAGAGGACTCTGAAGTGTTGATGTTGCCCGTATTTGAAAGAGTCAAATCCTTTGGTGAAACAAGGGTTGGCAATAAAGCTCCGCTCACAACACCACTAATCACGTTTTGTGAAACAATCATGCCCTGTGCACCAGCACCGCTTTTCCCCGAACTATCGTTCGGAGCTATGGCGTATGTTTGCCCAATCTTATTCCAGCCAGCAATAGTATTAGTTGAGTTCAAAGCTCTGATATCTCCGCCCAGAACCCTGAAATAGGGCTTATTAACCGAATCGACTTCAACTGTGCAATCAGGTTTATCAGTCTTAGGGATAGAAGCTGTTAGGTAACTCCATTTGTAAGTAGCGGTATGACTCCCTAACCCTGGTGGTACAACATAAGAATCTGGGCTAAATACATAGTCGGGACTCGGTGAATAACTACTAACGCTGAATGTTTTCGACTGGCCAATTGGCACTATCACTGTAGAGGTTTTACTAGGACACACCATCGAAAAGTCGACAGTAACAGTTGCATCATCAGGG
>JAGQMS010000008.1 GCA_020428535.1 Candidatus Saccharimonadota bacterium | reverse complement strand
CTTAAAGAAGCCTTCAACCAAACTCATCGCTACCAAAAACATAGTTATGATTCATCATATGGATTATTCCAATACATTCAATTGTTTGTCATCAGCAACGGTGTAAATACAAAATACTACGCAAACAACAAAAACGCATCATTCAAATTCACAAGCTTTTGGACCGACAAAGACAACAACAAGATCACTGAACTAAAAGAATTCACACAGGAATTCTTGGAGCGCTGCCATATCAGCAAGATTATCGCTAAGCATATTGTGCTGGCTGTAGACAAAACAATGATGGCGCTTCGACCATATCAATATTATGCAGTTGAGGCGATTGTTGACAGAGTCAAAAACAGTACAAAAGGCGGCTACATTTGGCATACTACAGGCTCGGGTAAGACATTAACCAGCTTCAAAGCAAGCCAAATTATCACAGAACTACCAGAAATATACAAAGTTGTATTTTGTGTTGATCGTAATGACCTAGATACGCAAACAATTAAAGAGTTCAACAACTTCAAGGATGGCAGCGTAGACAACACAGACAACACCAGCCAACTTGTTAAACAATTCACCGACCCCGACAGCAAGCTGATAGTCACAACTATCCAGAAGCTAAACAACGCCATCAGTAACCCCCGACACCTTTTGAAGATGGACGATCACAGGGATGAAAAAATTGTATTTATCTTTGACGAATGTCACCGTAGTCAGTTCGGCGAAACACACAAAAGAATTGTGGACTACTTTGGCAATAAGCAGATGTTTGGCTTTACAGGAACACCGATATTTAAAGATAATGCTTCCGGAAACATAGGCTTCAAGAAAACCACCTCAGATCTTTTTGGTGAATGTTTACATAAATACGTAATAACGGATGCGATCAATGATGAAAATGTACTGAAATTCAGCGTTGAATATGTCGGCCGATACAAACACAAAAACAGTGCAAACGAAAAAGATATCGAGGTTGAGGCAATAGACACCAAAGAGCTGATGGAATCTCCTAAGAGGCTAGAAAAAATTGTTGAATACATACTGGCGAACCACGACCGAAAGACACACGCACGAGATTTTAATGCGATATTTGCCGTTTCTAGTGTTGACGTTCTATGCAAATACTACGAAATATTTAAGAAGCAGCAGGAGGGGCGTGAACACAAACTTAAAGTAGCCACAATATTTAGCTATAGCGCAAATGAGGACGACAAAGCAGCTGAAATGCTTGCCAATGACACAGATTTGCAGCTTTCGCTAGGCAGTTTAGATAAACACAGCCGAGACAGGCTAGAGAGCTATATAGCTGACTACAACAAGATGTTCGGCTGCAATTACACGACCAAAGACAGTAGAAGCTTTTATAACTACTACCGCGACATAGCCCAGAAAGTCAAAGACCGTGAAATAGACATCCTATTGGTAGTAAATATGTTCCTGACTGGATTCGATAGTAAAACGCTGAACACTTTGTACGTTGATAAAAATTTACGCTACCACGGCCTTCTCCAAGCCTATTCTCGTACTAATAGGATCTTGAACGAGACTAAGTCTCAAGGAAATATCGTAAGTTTTAGAAATCTTAAAAAATACACCGACGAGGCAGTTGCTTTATTCAGCAACAAAGATGCCGAAGAAACGATATTCATGCACCCATACGAGGTGTATTTGAACCACTTCAATGAGGCAGTAGAGGAAATGCAGAAACTAACACCGACACCGCCAGATGTAGATAATCTGTATGGCGAAGATCAGCAACTCGATTTTGTGAAACAGTTCCGAGAAGTGATACGCCTGCGAAATATATTGAGTTCTTTTGCTGATTTTAACTTCGCCGATACTTCTTTAAGTGAGCAGGTTTTCGAAGATTTCAAGAGTAAGTACCTGGACATATATCGTAAAGTTCAGTCTGACCACCAAAAAGAAAAAGTTTCTATTCTGGAAGACGTGGACTTTGAACTTGAGTTAATCAGGCGCGACAATATCAATGTTGATTATATTATTCGACTACTCGCGAAACTTATCACCGCTGATGAAGCGCAAGCTGATGCTCTAAAGAAAAACATTTTTGGCATTATAAGCTCTGAGGTTACCTTGATGAGCAAAAGAGAACTTATCGAGAAATTTATAAATTCACACATACCTCAGATAACTGATGCGGATGAAGTTGAGGGTAAGTTCGAAGAGTTTTGGTCGGACGAGAAAGCGGCTGCATTTGAAAAGATGTGCAACGAAGAGGGAATTATGACCGAAAAACTCCAAGGATTGATCGATGATTATCTATACAGTGGTCGAAAACCAAGGGGAGATGATCTGATTGGCACACTAGAAGCACAGCCCAGTGTTCTAAAACGACAATCAATAGTTGAAAGAATTGGCAAAAAGCTGAACAGCTTCATCGAAACTTTTATAGAAAATGTATAAATAAAAATCCGTCCCGTTAATCATAGTGTGTGTGAGAGAATGGGGGTATGTGCGGACGATATACTTTTTTTAGTACTAAGGACATTGTTGATCAATATAACCTCATCCCGAAGGAAAAAGCTCAGTTGGAGATTTTTCAAGACAACTACAACGTGACGCCTGGCTCTGAGATGCCGGTCATCATTCGCGGGGAACAGCAACATCATTTGAAATTCATGATCTGGGGGCTTTTGCCAGCCTGGAGCAAAACCGAAGAAAGTGGCCTAAAGCTGATAAACGCTAGGGTAGAGGGCTTGTTTGAAAAACCAATGTGAAACGCCTCGTCAACAGCAAGCGCTGCATTGTGCCAGCCAAAGGTTATTATGAATGGCAAAAACTCGCAGACGGCACCAAACAACCGTTTTACATCACCCCAAAATACGAAACAGTTTTTTCTTTTGCTGGGCTATGGGACGAATGGCAGAGCCCATCTGGCGAGGTGATCAACTCCTTCACGATCATCACCACCACGCCAAATAAAGAAATGGCCGAAATTCACAACCGCATGCCGGCAATTTTGAGCACCGAGCAAATGGAGGTTTGGCTTTCTCCACTAGAACTCACCCAAAGCCAAGCTGATGATATCTTGAGGCCCCTGCCAGACGATTCTCTCGAAATTGTCCGTGTCAGCAAAGACGTCAACAACCCCCGCAACAACCGCGAAAACCTCATCTACCCCCTCGAAGACTAGTGTTTTGTCGATAGTTTATACCAAATTGAAAGGAGTGGCATCTGCCGCTCGTAGACGCCGCTTCGGGGGCCGTTTCAATTGTAGAAATATTAATTACTTAAAGCGTATTTAGAGGTATGTTATCCTTAAGGCATAATAGCCACGAAAGGGTACATTTTGAAGAAAGGTGTTTGGGTTACAATTTTGGTTATTGTAGTAATGGCTGTGATTGCCCTTCAAGCTTATTTTCTGTTGCTAAAAAAATGAGCGAGATTATCAAAGATTTTGAGCAATCACCACAACTGAATCTGTTTCAGGTTGTTTTTGTGCCTTTTCGTGACGGCTCAAGGAGATGCGTGGTCGTAGAGATAATGTCAGACCCAAATTTTGTAGGGACGTCTGAAATAGTAGGAGAGGGCACAGAAGGCGAAAGACTCGCAATTCCTGGCACTTCCCCAGTTGAGTTAATAACACTAACAGATGAAATCTGGGGCCGAGAGCGTGTAGTCGATTCTATGTCAAAGTCGTTTTCGACAGTAGTTTCAGAAGCTCGGTCTATTGTTGACAACATGCTCCCTAAAAGCGAATAGCAATACTCATGTGGCGGAATTTGGTGTAAGATAAAACCATTAATAAAGGATCAATATGGATCAATCTTCGAATTCAATGCCAGAACCCGCTCAACACAGTCAAACGCAAACTGCAATGCGAAATTTTCATGTTGCGAGGCAGTGGGGTCAGTTAGTTGGCACCAATATCCGGACCTTTGACGAGCAAAATAATCTGATTTGCTTCGCCAAACAAAAAGCTTTTAAGCTCAAAGAAGAAGTTACGTTTTTCCACGATGAAGAACAAACAAAACCAATGTTTAAAGTTAAGGCTCGGAATATCATAGATATTGCTGCGACATACGACATGTTTGATTTGAACGGGGCGTTGATTGGCTCACTGCGCCGAAGAGGCTTAGCGTCCGCGTTTGTACGCGATGAGTGGGTCATCTTGAATGCTCAAGACCAAGAAGTTGGCACAATTACAGAAGATAGTGTAGCACTTGGGGTTATTCGCCGGTATGTCGATTTTGTGGCATATGTCTTGCCTCAAACATATTCAGTTAACTTCTCCGGGCAGGATGTTGGCGAACTCAAACAGCGCCGCAACCCTTTCACTGTGAAATATGACTATTCTGTGCGGTCTGAGACCTACAACAAATATCCTTTGTTGATTCTAGCTATACCAAACCTCCTTGCCATCATCGAAGCCCGCCAAAATTAGTTAACTTAACGGATGACTTAGTTCCTAAGATCTTGCTGAATTTTAATTACTAAACGGTTCAAATCTACCAACGCTATATTTTTAAGAACGAGGTAGTCAGGCACTTGCCCTAAACCTTGTGCTTCAAGATGGGCGCTCACTATTCTTTGGGCACGTGGCAACACCATACCAATGACTTCGACAATCCCTCCAACACATTCTGCGTCTTGGCAACCTTCATGAAAATGCAAAATACTTCTTCGAATCATTTCATAGATCAATTCATCCTTATCAACTGCTATTGGATTCAAGCTTGTTTCGCTCGTAATATCTCTGCTTAAAATCAAAGCGGAATCAAGCAGTAGTATTTCGATATCCGTTATATTCTGAGACAACATTCTTACTGCTGAGTATGCATCTATCAATATGGCTTCGGCTATATCTGCAGCTTCTTCTGATTCATGAAAATGCTGTTTGTAAGTTTCACGCAGCTGCTGCATTGCCATAAGAAGATCGTAATGAAATTCATACGGCCCAACCATTTCATCATCTTCAAAGAGCTCGCCGTTTCTCACAGAGTCAAGATCGACAATTTCACCAGCAATAGTAAAATTCCCAGGGTGTAAATATTTGTGGAAGCAACCTGTACCATGGAAATGTGCTAGATTTTCACCAATTATTTGTGGTAATACTTGCCTAAGATATTTTTCAAGATCTTGTTCTGAATCTGGGTCTAACGCGCGTAAATCTCGTTCGAAACCAAATCCATCAAGGTCACGCGCCTGTAGAGCTCGAATGGCGCTAGAAAGATGTGCATTTAGTTCTGCCTTAGTTACAAATTTTGTAAGTTCGCCAATACGAACGTTTGATAACATCCCTCGATACATTACACCAAAATCAAATCCGTCCAACCCATCAACTACTTTCTGCGCACAACCTAACAGACCGATAATTTGCCATTCTGATAAAGCATATTTCATCCTTGGATAAACTTCTTTATCGTAAACACCGAGCTGAGAACTTAGATTCGAGGTATATGCCTCTTTTAGATGCTCTCTCAGAAGTTTAATCGGAAGTCGGGCTGGCCCGTCAAGGCTATCGTTAGGAAATTTTTTTAACCTTGCTGAATAAAATGGCCACTCCGTTAGCACGCCCTGAGCCCTCAAGAGTTCGCTAACCTGCCTAACCCGATCGAATACATCTGCATTCAACATACCTACAACTTTTACTTCGCCCGGTTCATTCGGTGCTACGGAAGCTTCTGCTTCGGCACAACTCGCGCCTTTTATGCTCAACGACGGGTAATTATTTCTATGTTCGTCAAATAAACCCGCTAGGCGGAGAGCAACACTACCAGTATCTTCAAAACATCTTCCATGGAGTACACTTGTACGCTTAAAAGGCGTAATTCCGAAATCTATGCTCGAGGTTAAGATTGGTACTCTGTCGGGGTCAATTACAACTTCGCGGGCCTGAGGAGCGACCCACCTATCACCTTTAAATACTTCGCAAAGCTCGTAACCTATCATCAACATACTCTACAATATATTTAGCATAACTACAACTGTTAGTGCAGAGTTTTTACTATTTCTTGTATTATTGTATAATATACCTATTCCATCGTACCTTTCAAACTGGGGGAATTCCAATGTCCGATCTCAAGAATCGCACTGGCTACGCCATTCTGATCGTTGTAGTCGAGGTCTTGTGCTTCGGCTTCCGGTCGGCATGGCCTATATTCATCTTTGCATTGTCGCTTATCTGCTTGAGCGAGATACTCTGGCAACAGTTTCTTGCGCTGAGCGCACAGAAATTACTCCCTGGAGTGTTTCTGCCACTCATCTTAAGTGCCACAGTAGGGTTTGGCGCATATAGCGCAATTCAACTACGCCATACTCGCTACGGCTCGACACTGATAATCGTCAATGCCGTGGCAGTGATGGGAACAGACACCTTCGCCTACTTCATCGGTAAGAAGTGGGGTAAGCACAAGTTGGCACCAGTGATATCACCGAACAAGACCCGAGAAGGTCTGTTCGGTGGGATATTCGTCGGCTCGGTGCTCGCAGGGGTTGTGCTGTTTCTTTCGTCCTGGGTTAACCACACCTGGGGCAAAACCGGCATCATCTTGGCTATGATTCTGCTGACCTGCGTGGTCGCCGAAGCGGGTGACCTGCTGGAGAGCTACATCAAACGAAAGCTGGGTATTAAGGACTTCTCTCGGTTGTTGGGTGACCATGGCGGATTCATGGATCGTTTCGATGCCATGTTCACCGTCTTCGCGACAGTGGGCATCTGGCAAATAGCGGTCATCATCTAGCCCCGAACTGGGGGAGAAGCTCTGAAGGCAATCGCCTCGCTTCCTCAACAGTTGCGGGGCTTTTGCTATTTAGGACATCTCTCTGTCTCTTTGTATGTGAACAGTTTCACTCTCAGTATGACCATCATACATGCTTGGGCTATTGCAAACTGTTACCGTTACAACCCGACCCGCTTTTTTTGCACGCATACACAACGGACCTTCACAGCCTGTCACTAACGTCTGAAGTCTAGCTTCATGGATTTCTCTATGATGATCTACAAAATCAATAAACTCTGCGTAAGATTTTCTTATAGCAACAGCAATTTCCTCTGCGATCTCAGTACCGTCTAACCTCAAGAACTCATTAATGAGCTGCATAAATGGGTGACCATCTTGTGAGACTATTTCTAATATCTCATCATCTATTTCGGAGCTAAATGCCTCATCAAGTAATTGGCGATATCTTTCTTGCTCCATAGCAATGGCAGAGCGTTCTATTTCAGCAATAGGACACTTGGAGCATCTTTTATTTGTATTATTCATGATAATTATTATACAACATATTCATGTATTATACAACTTTTGATAGGTAGTATACTTTATATATGAACGCTAAAACTCTGATGGCGGAGATAACCAATACTGGCGACACTGTTCGTGCCAAAGGCTCTATGCGCTTTTTCAAAACTGGCAAGGGCGAATACGGGGAAGGTGACCAGTTTGTTGGTGTTACGATGCCGGAAATCAGAAAAATTTGCAAAAAATATCGCAAGCTAGATATTGAAAATCTTGGGCAACTCTTCCGAAGCCCTATACACGAACACCGAGTCGCAGCGGTAGTGATCATGGCCGATACGTTCAAAAAAGCTAGCCCCGCTAGGCAAGATGATCTTTTTAATCTATATCTCCAGGCACTCCGCAACAAACAAATCAACAACTGGGATATGGTTGATATTTCTTGCCCTCACGTTATTGGGGAATATCTTTTAGACAAACCAGTGGATATTCTTTATGAACTCGCAAAATCAGAAAATCTTTGGGAAAGACGCACGGCAATAATCTCAACATTCACTTTTTTGAGAGATGGCGATGCTACGCATTCTTTGAGGCTGGCTGAGCTATTGCTACGAGACAAGCATGACCTAATGCACAAAGCCGTTGGTTGGGTATTGCGAGAAGTTGGCAAAAAGTTTGGTCAAGAAACTCTAACCGTGTTCTTAGACAAACATGCAAAAACTATGCCCCGAACTGCTCTCCGCTATGCAATTGAAAAACTTGAACCAGAACTACGCAGAAAGTACCTAGCCAAGTGAGCGACGAACAATTTGACCAAATTATTTCTGAAGTCATGAATGAGCTACCCTCAGAATATATTGATAACCTCAAAAACGTAGCTATTGTGATTGCCGATGAACCGACACAGGAGCAGAGACAAAAACAGAATCTTCGCTGTGATCAAACACTCTATGGACTTTATGAGGGGATCCCGCAGACAAAGCGTGGAGCAGGTTACAACATGGTTTTGCCAGACAAAATCACAATCTTCAAAAACCCAATCTTATTGGCCAGCCGAGATTTAGGCGAGCTAAAAGCCAATACTAAACGAACACTCTGGCATGAAATCGCCCATCATTACGGCCTAGACCACGACGATATTCATCGTCTGCAAAACGATTAGTTCATTTTCTAGTCATCATGGGGCACTGACGTGAATACCTTTTATCGAGGCATTCAAAAAGTGCTAGTGCGACAGAATCACGAGACACAAATGAGATTGTCGGCCCATTTTCACTCAACTTCCAATTCAATTTTGGTTTTCCATTAGTAAGCTTCAAAACTCTCAGAACGGTATATTCAAGTTTCGAGTTCGTAAGTATTTTAGTTGATTCTATGCCGTCCGATACACGATTTGGGTCAACGAGCTTCACACCAAAATTTAAGACTCTGTCAATTAACGTAATTTTGTCTCCCGGCAATCTAACACCCGTACCAGTTAGCATAACAATTCGACCGATGCCAAACTTTTGCATTTTACTTATTAGCGTATTAATACCTTCTGATTGAACATTCTTGGATGATCCTTTCACGTGACCAACGACACAAAGCACCGCATCTATATTTGGCAAAAATTTTTCGACGGTATCACCATCTCTAAAATCACCAATAAAGTCGACTAGTTGATGATCTTTATTAATCGCCTTCAAGCGCATGCCCGTTCGACCATTTGCACCAATTAAAAGAATTCTCATAAAGGTGCTCGCCAAATACTTATTACAATATCAAAAAGCAGAAGCGTAACTAGCGAACTAAAGAAAAGCTTTTTTGGCCATTGCTTTATTTTGGAATCGCCAAATCCAATGACCAACCAATAAAGGAATATGCCAGAGACAGATATTAAATACCAAAAACCTAAATTCGTCTGGAGACCAAGTACGATACAAAAAAGTCCAAAAAGAACTAAGAAGATCCTAGATTCTAAAACTGTTCTCTCTATGCCTTTAGCAATGGGGAGCACCGGAATCTTTGCCGAACGGTATTCGTCAATCCGACGAAGTGCAATCGCCAAAAAGTGGGGCATTTGCCAGCATACCAAAATGAGAAACAATATTAATCCCGAAGCATCGAATACATTACGAGCTGCAACATAACCTGCAAGTGGCGGAATTGCCCCTGGCACGGTGCCGATCAATGTTGAGTAGGGAGTTTTGCGTTTTGAATAGGTGTAGACAAAAGCATATAGAGCCCAAGCCGCAATGCCAAGCAAAAAAGTATAAAAGTTTGTAAAGTAGAGAAGTAGAACGCCCCCGATCAGCAACAATACAACGGCATAGATCCAAGCAGAACGAATACTAATGATTTTATTAACCATTTCACGCATTTTGGTGCGCTCCATTTTACCGTCTATTGAAGAGTCGAATATGTTATTAATCACGCAAGAAGAGCCGATGATCATAGACGAACCCAGTACCAACCAAAGCATGATAGCAAATGAAAATATTCCTCTTGAAGCAAAAATATAGCCAGCAACAAGGGTTATAGCATTGCCCCGTATTATCCCTGGTTTTGCCAGGCGATAGAAATTAGAAATTTTAGTGATGTATGAGTTCATCATCTATAATATTTTGCACTGATTCAGGGTTATGCATCATATTGTAGTTGAGGTTATTCATGATCCAGATCGAACCAAAAACAATTATCGACACACATAAAATACTAAACATTAGGAATTTTGTTTTCGCTTTTTCAGAAATTTTTTCACCAATATGCAAGAAGAATCTGAATTGGACAAATAGCTGTAATATTGCCAAGACAGCTATAAACCCAGTCAACAGCCAACCGCTAAGATATTTTTCGACGACAAAAACATAGGCCGTCAAAGTCAGAACCAAGGAGGTAACTAACCCGATATTTGAGTTTCGCAAATTTGGTTTCGGAGCAATCATGACATTAACCCCCTAAGGTATACGACGGTAAAAATACAGATCCAAACTACATCCAAAAAGTGCCAATACATACTGAATAACTTCAGCTTATTTTCTACTTTTGCTAAGCCGCGCCGATTAGCAAGCCATACAAGCGTTCCCGCCCAAATCAAACCAACAGCGATGTGCAAACCATGAGTACCGACTAATGTGAAGAATGAGGACATCGCGGCATTGGCTTGCCATCCGTGCCCTTCATGGACTAGCTGTGTGAATTCGTTAATCTCCATCACCAAGAATGAAATTCCGAGAGCCATCGTAGCAGACAGCCAGAATATAACTTTTTTGAGAGAGCCAGTCACAATATTCGAGACAGCGACACTGGCGGTATAGCTACTAAAAAGTAGTAAGATTGTTTGAGTTAAAACGTAGCCACCATTGACTAGAGAACCCAAACTCACATCACCAAAGGTGTTGTTTCTAAGCACGGCGAACGCAGCAAATAGGGTTGCAAATAGCATACAGTCACTCATAAGATAAATCCAAAAACCTAACGAATTCTTTTGCGCATCATGAATTTTATGCTGCATGGGGCCTCCGAGATTTTTCTATACGCTCGACTTCTTTGGCGGTTATTACATACTCTGTTTCATCGTCTGATAATCTTACAGTCAAAACAACAATTGCTACCACGGCTGTAAGGCAGGCTAGCCACCACATATGCCAAATCAAACCAAAAGCGAACATAAAGGCTGCGGCTCCGATCACGAAACTTTTACCAGAATTTTTAGGAACCAAAATGTCTTCATATTTTGGTTTCACCGTAGTACCTTCTTCTTTCATTCGCCAAAAATCATCTCTACTTTTGACAACTGGTAACACAGCAAAATTATAAATTGGGGCAGGGGAAGGGATAGACCATTCAAGTGTTCGTCCGCCCCAAGCATCACCAGTTTTGTCGAGGTTTTTCCTGCGGTTTACGATGCTAACGACTACTTGCAAAACTTGTAGTAAAACTCCAACAAGTATCAACCCGACACCACCCGCTGCAACGATGAATAGCTGCTGCCAGCCCATCGAAGCGTCGTAGTGATCAAGACGCCGAGTAGCACCCATAATTCCGAGAACATAGAGAGGCGCAAATGCGAAGAAGAAGCCTAAGATCCAAAACCAATAGGCATATCTACCAAGTTTTTCGTTGAGTTTGTAGCCAAAGACTTTTGGGAACCAATAAATAAGCCCGCAGAAATAACCAAATACCACACCGCCGATAACCATATTGTGGAAGTGGGCGACTAAGAATAGGCTATTGTGAACCTGAAAATCGATTGCCGGTACTGCCATCAAGACACCAGTAACTCCACCGATTGTGAAAGACAGCAGAAAACCCATGAACCACAGCATTGGTGTCATACGCGAGATCCGGCCCTTATACATAGTAAAAAGCCAGTTGAATACTTTAACGCCTGTTGGCACCGAGATAATCATTGTCATAATTCCAAAAACAGCATTAACATTACCTCCCGCTCCCATGGTAAAGAAGTGGTGAAGCCAGACTGTGAAAGAAAGAACTGTGATAACGCCAATTGCCCAAACCATTGAAGTGTACCCAAAAAGTCGTTTTCTAGAAAATGTTGCTACCACTTCTGAAAAGATTCCGAAAGCTGGCAAAATCAGAATATAGACTTCGGGGTGACCCCACGCCCAAATCAGATTTATATACATCATTGGGTCGCCGCCGAATGCCGAAGTAAAGAAGTGCATCCCGGCAAGTCGATCAAGCGATAGCATTAGAAGCGTGGCAGTTAAAATGGGGAATGTAGCGATCACAAGAAGCATTGAACCCAACACACTCCAGACAAATACCGGCATTTTCATCATGGTCATACCCTTAGCGCGCAATTTCAAAATTGTAGTAGTGAAATTTATCCCTGAAAGTAAGCTTCCTATTCCAGCAATCTGAATACTCCAAAGCCAATAATCTATCCCCGGGCCGGGGGAATAGGCTAGTTCTGAAAGTGGCGGGTACGCTAGCCAACCAGCTGCACCAAATTCGCCAATTACAAGAGACGTATTAACCAGCAACGCTCCAGCTACAAATAGCCAAAAACTTACGGCGTTCATGAAAGGAAAAGCAACGTCTCTCGCGCCAATTTGGAGAGGTAAAACAAAGTTTATAAGTGCAAACATCAGCCCCATTGCCACAAAGAAAATCATTGTAGTTCCGTGAGCAGAAAAGATCTGTTGAAAATGCTCAGAGCTGAGATAGCCGTTGCCTGCACCAGACGCCAAGGCTTGTTGAGCTCGTAGCATACCAGCATCGGCAACACCTTTTAGAAGCATCACAATGGAAGCATACAAATACATTTTGCCGATTTTTTTATGATCGGTAGTAGTCAGCCATTCTCGCCAAAGCCAACCCCATTTTTTGTAATAAGTGAGGGCGGCAACAATCCCAAATGCGACTAGCACCATAGTCAATGCTCCGCCCATTGCTACGAAGTCATGTTTAAAAGCCTCGACGGTCAGACGGCCAAACATCAATATGTTCCACCCGATGTAGAATTAAAGCTTTCTAATTGCAGACCCGGGTTCATGTACTTCATCACCGCAAGATCAAAGACTGAACCATCAGCTAAAGTCATAGTAGTATCGGGCACATTTTTTGAAGGCATGGCTAATTTTTGATACGAATCCCAATCAAGAGCAAATGGTGAAGATTTTGCACTCTCTACCCAGTCGGAAAATGCGCTAGAACCGACAACATTAATTTTAAAATTCATCCCCGCAAATCCTTCGCCAGTTATATTGGCGGCTGAACCAGTAAATACCCCTTCGCTCGTTGCTTCGGAGTTAAGGTGGGTTACCATTCCACTCATGGCGTAAACCTGGCTTCCTAATTGAGGAATCCAGAATGAATTCATAGGTGCGTCAGAAGTAATCTGAAAATCAACGGGTGTATTGACCGGAATATAGGCATAGTTAACGGTAGCAACTTTTTGTTCTGGATATATAAACAACCATTTCCAATCCAGCGAAACTACTTGAATTTTCAAAGTACTTTCTGCGCTAGCTATCGATTTAAATGGATCAAGTTGATGCGAACTATTCCAGGTGATTACCGAGAGCACACCTATCAGAACGATAGGTAAGGCCCACCAGACCGTTTCGATTGATTTGGAGTGATCCCAATTCGGCTTGTAAGTAGATTTTTTATTGTCTTCTCTAAAGTTGACATAAAAACTTATAGCCATTATGAATACGGGTATCACAACAATGGCACTCAAAATTAAAGCTATATAAATAATTCTCAGTTGTTGTTCACCTATAGTCCCGGTTGGCTGAAAAACTGCGACATTCTTTCCTTTTAGATACCAAGCTAACCCAATTGCCGTAGCGACAAAAATTGTGACCAAGCCAATTAATTTAACCGATTTTGGTGTTGATTCTTCAGCTCGAACTAGTTTTTTACCGAAGTTGTTTGCTCTCCAGTAGTAATCTTTCGCTAGTTTCTGAAACAATTTCTTCACTTTAAACACCCCGTCTTGACTTGTTGATAATATAGCACTTTTAGCTTAAGCATAGAAACTAATTTTTCTCATAAACAACTAGTAGTGATTCCACACGATCATCAAGATGATCGTGAATCTTATATGAACCAAGCTCAATAGCAACAAAATTAAAAGATTGGCCAGCATGCAGGATTTGCTCGTCTAGGCCATCATATTCGATATGACTATCATGTTCACCAAATGCGATATAGCGAGTCCTGTCGTCTTTGTTTAGCACCGTAACTGTGTCACATCTTGGTATAGACATTGATGTAGGCTGGAATTCATTACCACTTATCAGCCACAAGTGATTGGTGGTAGGTGTGTTGGCGGGGCATTCTTTAGTGGCTTCAGTTATCTTTGCATCAGTTTTTCTAGAAAGATAAACTTTAGATCCAAGCCAAAAACCGCCACCGACAATTACTACAGTTATCAAAATCCCAAATGTTTGCAGAGTAGATTTCAATCTAGAATGATTATGATCTATAACTTTAGCCACACCCTTACTCCAACGTTAATTACCTTAAGCACTAGGATACTCTGACTTCAAAATAAATACCACCCGCTTAATCGAGGGTGGTATTAAATAATTAGTTAGCTAAACTTACTATTTTTTCTTTGCTGTAGTTCGACGTGTGGTCTTCTTGGCTGTAGCTTTTTTTGCTGCTGGTTTCTTTGCAGAAACTGAAGCTACTGTTGATGACCTAACACTTGATGCAGCTTTAACTTCTACATCCTTGGAGAAGAACATTCTGTACAAGTTCATACCCACTACCGCACCAATTACTGGGCCAAAGAAGTAAGCAAGATAGCTTTGTGAATCTGGTCGATAACCTACGCCGATTGCAACTGCTGGGTTTAGGATACCGGTTACTAATTCACGATTGATGATTACAACTGCTGAAGCAACTGAACCAACGAAAAGTGCTAGGCCGACTGTTGCACCAGCATGACCGCCAGTAAATTTGCGGTAAAGTACTGCAGCGTAACCCATACCAAATACTGCTGCACCGACTAGTTCAGCTACTAAGACCTTCCAGTCAAATTCATTCGCAACACTAGTGATCAAGCGGTCAGGACTAAGGAACTCAAAAAGCTTCCAAGCCAAAACTGCACCAACTGCTTGCATCGCGACAAACAAAACTGTTTCTACGAGTTTGATTTTTCGCATGCTAAACATACCCAAAGTCAAAGCTGGGTTAAATTGTGCACCGCTGACGTGCCCAAATAGGCTTGTTAGTACTGCATAAGCTGCAGCTGCTGAAATTGTGGCAAACAATGGGTTGCCATAGTTTTTTGTGACGGCAATTACAACCGCCGTTAGCGCAAAAGTACCGACTAACTCAGAGAACAATCGCGCGAGTTTTGATGTAGACATCTTGAGAGATACCCTCCTTTTAGACTACGTACTCCACACCCGTTACGTAGAAGTTACTAATGAAACTATCATAAGGATAATTTGAAAAATGCGCAAGTGCATCTTCAATATAGCTACTTGACTGAGTGCAATTCAAAAACGTACGCTATTAGTTAGTTATGAGTTTCGAAGATTTTTCAACTAAAGAATCAGTGGTAGTTGTCTACACCGGTGAGGGTAAGGGAAAAACCTCAGCTGGGATCGGTCTTATGGCAAGAGCTTTGGGTAGGGGAATGAAAGTAGCCTTTATCCAATTCATCAAAACTTGGGAAACGGGAGAGTCATTATTCATCAAAACACTGCTAGACTCAGAAGCTTATCAAGATAAGTTGCACTACTTCAGGGGTGGAAAGGGTTTCTACAACGCTGGCGACCTCAGCGCTAAAGACGTCTCAGACGATGAGCACAAAAAAGCTGCAGAAGATACTTTTAAGGAAGCCCTGAAGGCTGTGAAGAGCGGTGAATATGATTTAGTAATTTGCGATGAAATCAACAATTCGGTTCACGATGGCCTACTGACTGTCGAGCAATTAGAAAAACTCATCAAGCAAAAACACAAAAAAACATCTCTATGCCTGACTGGGAGAAATTTTCCAGAAAACCTGATCAATAATACTGATATCGCTACGAACATGACAAAAATCAGACATCACTTCGATGATAAATTCTTAGCCAACAAAGGAATCGACTACTAAAACAGTGCTTTTGTTTAGAATTTTTTAGTATGAAATACTAATATTCTAATGTCTTCACATCAGAGAGTAGAGATCCAGCCAGAAACGATGCACCCAGCACTAACAAGGGGTGGGTTAGATTCTTTCCAGAGACTGAGAATTGAAGGATTTGCTCATAATCTAGGTGACTTTCTTCAGACTAATTCGGGGATATTACTACCGCCGAGTGGAGTAGTTACGCGATATCAACAACTTGGTTCCGAAAGGCTCAGATCAATGGCCGATCGCTCCCAGATCCCTAGGATTGCTTCTGAGATTGGTAGACTGTCTAGTGTATTAACTGGCTCCAAAATTACAGATAACGGGTGCCTAGTAAACAGAAGAATCAAACCAGATAATCTTGGACTTTACCTGACATCACTGGCTGAAAAAGATTGGGGCTCACCAGCATTCGATGGACCAAATGAAATAGATGAAATTCGGTTGTGCGATTGCGAAGAATGCCTAAATACTAGGCATTACGATTTTGAATTTAGCAGACCAACGCTCAGGGAGAGAAGAACAGAATTTGACATTAGATTCTACACAAAGCTACCGAGCGGTGAAATTGAAACAATTTGGGGCGATGTTTTGCCGAGGCCAGATATCTCCCTTGCAGAATTTTGGGGCTTTGTAAAAAAATGTTACCCGTACGTCAGCTATGAAAAATCCGTGCTTTCGCCCACCTCAGTATCACAAATTAGATTTATCCAACAAACTGGCTGCTGGGAATCTTGGCAATATTACACTAAGCCGGACAATGGCTTAAATTGGCAATATGATGGCTATGGCAGGCTAAATACCCGCTTTAAGGTAAAACATATCAACCCCGAAACTGGTGAGATATTTTACAAAAATCGCGTTGGTCATATGTTAGCGCACAGAGTTGTATGGGGTTCATCTGGTCGTCGACTTCTTGATGATTATGTCTTGAATCATCTATGTGGCTACAAAAGATGTTGCAACCCATTGCACCTTGAACAGGTAAAAGTAGGGCACAACACGGCACACGCCAAGAAAATGCACGAAGCTATTAGAGCGCTGGATCAGAAATAATTAGTGTTTTTATGACAAAGTTTACTGCGAATTTATACCGTAAAGTTGTGCCATTTGCGTCCTATAGGGCTCGGGAGTATCACTTAATACTTGCTCTGCATAGTCAGGGTCAGTAATCATCCATTTGCTGTGCTCTTTTGCATCCCGTGGGATTGGCGGGGAGGGTCTTTCAAAGTCTATGCCAAAAGTGCATCCTGCTCGTTCCTGTTCAGTAACAGGCTGCCCGAGCATTAACCTACCAAGAACACACCCATTTTTGGCAAGATCTTCTGGGCTGGGCATTACTGATCCTGATGGGCACTCACGACATCTTCCCCGACATCTTTCGAAGTTACTTGGGCCGACAGATACCACATGGCCTCCCCTAGAAACATAAAATAGCATGTCGGACATCTTATACCCCCTGGCTATATCCTGTCAAAGTTAAGCGTTTTATCTAGTCTAGTTGTCTTTCATTTCCTAGAATTTGGTCTAAAGGTCTGCAGTCGCCAGGTTGAATTCTGAGCCTTACTTCTTTTGAGTTCATATGTTCGAGCATCCCCAAAGGGCAAAGACCAATATTCTTGAATTCAACACTAGCAGCTGCCATATCTGGAGAGCGCGCCAGAACGGTCCTCAAGTGCTCAATTAAATCTACAGTAATGGCGGGGTACCTGCCAGCTATCTCAGCATTTGTCTCAGAATCAAGTTCGCTAAGAATTAGATAAAACCAGCGACAATTGGTACAATCTGGTTCACTTTCACCAAAATCTATATCATGATGAGGGTAATAACCGCTACCGATACCAGCTTGATCGGGGTGTTCACCAGAATTTTCTCCACGTGATACAGCCAAGATAATTACCTTTTTTACACTATCATTATACCACTTATGTCAAATATATGGCTTGTCTAGCTAAATTCAAATACTTGTTGCTGAGGTCGTACACTTAGATCCAACATCAGTCTGCCGAGTGATACATGCCCAGAGTGAAGTTGACGAAATATTTCGTCAACTATAGATTTCATATCTGATCCATATTCTGACACAGAGACGTGCCAATCGACAATTTCCGCTTGATGGGCTTGGGTCTTATATTCTTCGAGCAACACTCTAAGATTCTTTTTCGTCACTGAGCTTCCAGAGTTGCCAAACTTAACAATCAAACCAAAATTGAGCGCATCGGCAAATTCGTTTCTTAGCTCGTTTGGTCCTAAGCATTGGCTTGAATATATCCGTTGTAAACCGACCATAGCACTTACGAACCTCTCACTAGCTACTAGAAGTTCCGGCATTGCCTGGAAGAATAGAATTGTTGAATTCCTGAGCTTTGATAGCCCATTTAGGTCAATTTCAATGCGCTCATTAATGTAGCTCATTTCCTTTTCTAAAAGTTCAACTACAGCTTCAACCTTCTGGGAGTCTACAAACCCGGGGTAGGCAATCGAGCCGAGAGTTAGGTAGCTTAATAGATCGGTTAAATCGTAAGCACTTAGTGCTCTTTCCCAGTCCTTAATATCAGTACCTTCAAATACAGTCAGGCGAACTTCTTCTAGCGCGCCCATCGCAATTGACCATTCGTTTTCGGGGTCATTTAGGGCATTACTTGCTGCTTTGGACAGGATCTTTGGGTAATAAACTGGACTTTTTTTAGGGACTTCAATGGGGCCTACTTCGAATAATCTAACGGCTCCATGAGAATTTCCATTTTTACCCATAATCAACAGATTGTAAGCTTTCAAAAACGCATAAGCCAAAAAATAATAGGTGTAATAATTTCAACACTGTGCCAAAAAGCTTAGATACTGTAGATTAATGCCGTGTTTGCAATAAAGTGTTATAATTAACACATCGTGAGTAGTGTGGTGTTTAACCCAGCTCGTCCCGAGATTGAACCATTTAGTCGGTTCATATTTAAAGCAACTGTTGATTTTGATTCTTATTGTAAGATAACTCCTGTAACTGCAGAACACCTGCTAGGCTACATTGGCAGTGTTGCATTACCCCTTGCAGTGATTGAAAGATTAGAACAGAGGCAAGCAGAAGTGCCAGACGAAAACGCACTTGAACATTATGTTGCTCCAATTTTTAGAGATATAGGATATTTTGATGGAGCTAATGGCGTTCACACAAAAATCGAGGGTCACTGGGGAGATTATGAATTCGAACTAGATGAAAATTCTGGTTTGATTGTTATCAAAAGTGGGCTACGGACAATCCTAATTGACCCACGAGACCCGACTATCAATACTCTTGCTGACCATGAGGACATTAGGCCGGGCGTAAGACATGGCTCTGGTAATAGATATAGGCCAACACAGGTAGCCGCAAATCAGATCATATTATCCTGCTATTTCAGAAACCCCGAGATACGTCTTGAGGATGTACGGTCGGTGTTTAGGCACTATGAGCTTACGGGTTATCTAAAATAGTTTTGCTAATTTTAGCGATCGGCTAAGATTATATTTATGATGACCGTCAAACAAAAAAAGATTATTACATTTTTGTTTTTAATTGCACTGTTAGCTGTGGTTTATTTTTTCTTTACCCGGCATGGCGGGGCTAATATCACCACAGTTTCAGGCTATTATTATGTCGACTACACGGTTGATGGTGACACGATCGACGTCTTGATGAACGGTGTGCACGAACGAGTTAGGTTGATTGGCGTAGATACGCCCGAGACACATAAACCAAATACACCTGTTCAATGCTACGGCGTGATTGCTTCAGACTTCACCAAAACAAATCTCGAGCACAAAAATGTCCGACTTGAATCTGACCCGATCAATCAGAACCGAGACCGATACCAGCGGCTTCTGAGATATGTATACCTTGATGATGGCACTCTTTGGAATGCAAAATTAGTCCGCGAAGGCTATGGCCATGCCCTGACAGCATTTCCATTCA
This sequence comes from Candidatus Saccharimonadota bacterium, assembly GCA_020428535.1. GTDB lineage: Bacteria > Patescibacteriota > Saccharimonadia > Saccharimonadales > JAGQMS01 > JAGQMS01. Next base: position 19,001 of record JAGQMS010000008.1, on the reverse strand, counting down.
CAAAAAGCGGTGAGTTTGTTGAGTACGAAAATCTCGCTAAGAACGAGAACCTTGGGCTTTGGAGCGCCTGCCAATAGCTTTTTCAAGTACTCTTATAAATTTCTTTGTTTGAGAAAGTTCACTAAAATTGTTTGCCCGGGCCGAGGCAGATTTGCCCAATCTTGTGCGCAACTTTTTGTCATTTAATAACTTTAGCAACGCGCCTGCAAAGGCTACGGGGTTATTCATGGCTAGTAAGCCAGAGACATTGTGTTTGAGGACTTCATTGACCCCCTTGTCGCACCAGACAGTGGGAACACCCATGAGGGAGGCTTCATTTACCACCAACGCTTGGGTATCAGAAAGAGAGGGGAATGCGAAAACATCAGCCAAAGCAAAATAGTTCCAGCGTTCTGCAAAAGGAACCTTGCCCGTGAAGATGACGCTATGTGAAATGCCCATCTTTTTCACTTTTTCTTCGAGAATCTGCCTGTAATCAAAATCTCCAACTATCATCAATTTAGCATTCTTGTTTGTTGCTCTCACTAAAGGGAATGCCTCGACCAAGAGGTCGATATTTTTTTCTTCAGCTACTCTACCAAGATACAGAATGAGTTGATCCTCTTCTCTGAGGCCGTATTTCTTACGCAGTTTTTGGATAGCAGTCTGGCTGATCATACCCTTATCAACACCTGTTGGGATAGTTGCGATTTCAGACTTTGTACCCCAGTTTTTGAGCATTTTGGTTACTTTTGGCGAGACGGAGATAACAGCGTCACAGCGATTATGCAGATGTGTCAACATCACCTCTGCAGAATGAGTTGACCATGGTTTATCCCGATTATTTTTGATCAGAAGTTGTTTGGTGATTTTTGCTAATTCTTTTGCTGTCGGTTTTGTAGTGAATGGTACGGTGCTATAAAGAGCTAGTACACCAGGCATAACCCCTGGGTACATCTGAACATATTCTGGTAGATCTGTACTATATTGTGAAATCAATGGGATTTCACTTTTAATCGCCGAATATGCTCCCATCAAACCTATTTGAGCCGGCGTGAACAATACAATGGCATCAAGATTTAGTTTCTGTATTCGACGGTACTGTTTTGGCGGGAAGAAGAAATTCAATGATGATTCTTGAAAAAATACTCCTCGAAGAGCGGCAAACCTTATGACATTATGTTCAGGCAGATGCCACCATTTCAAAGATGCAGCTGGCGCGACGATGAAAACTTCGTGTCCAAGAGCTTCTAGCTGTTTTCGCATTATATCCACCACAACTACAATGCCGTTTGTCGAGGGGTGATAAGTGTCAGTAAATAATCCGATTCTCACAATGATAATTGTAACTTATCAGCTTATGACGCAACAGGTAGCGGAAGCGCTATAGTTTCCGCATATCTTCGAACTGAAAATGGGGTTAAGTCTTCAACATTGTGTCCGCCGTCTGCATCATGCTGAAGATCAACATTATTTATGCCTGCACTGCCCAATACATATTTGCCATAATTATTCGCGTTGCGTTTTGAAAGCAAACGGCTTTTATCGCCATGCCAAAGATGTACGCAAGCTGTTGACTGCTCTCCACGTCTGACAATAGCTTGGCACAACCTTTCGGAATCGCCACCAGAGGCCATTGCAAGTATAGGCATAAATTGAGCCCGTAGTGCCTGCATCCGGCTCTGCTTAACTTTTGATCTTCGACCGTCGGAAATTTCATTTTGTAGGGTACTGACAATTTCAGGAGGAACTTTTGGTGCTCGGTTTCTGTAATATCGCATGCCTAAACCTGAATATGCAAAACCAAGCATCATCGCTGCAACACGACGAGCACGCTTAAACTTCATAAAACCCGACTCGCTACCCGACAATGCAACATTTTCCCAAGCAATGAAGTGACCCGTCCTTGTCCAATCAGGGGCGTTTGCAAGCACACCAATTAAAGTACTCGCTGCCATAGAATATCCTGCGTAGTGTACTGTTAACGGCTGATCATCTGAGAAAGTAAGGCCTTCGTGTTGAAGTGCTTTTGTGATAATTTCCCACTGTGCGCGACCAAGTAACGACCAATCTCCTTTTTTCAGTCCTTCTATCTGGCTAGGTGTTAAAGGACCTGAATAAGGGCTCATCCCCGGAGTCTCTATGGCAATTGTTAGGAGACCAGATTCTTTGGCAAGCTGACTCGTCCTAACAACATCAAACGCAGTCGAAGAATTTACACCCCACGCACTATCATCGATGATTATTTCCCCTGGGCTTCGATTGACTTCAGGTCGATGGATTCTGGCGCCTAATATTTGATTATCTCGCTCTAAACTTAGCCACTCTCCGCAATCTGCGTTAGGTAGTGGCCCCATTTCTGCTATTTCATGCTTAGAGTAAACAGTTCGCATACTCTTTATTATACAACTTTATCACGTTTTACGCAAGCAGTGATAACATAAGAATAATGAAAAAAACGCCTTCCAGGCGAAAAGAGTCAACGCCTCAACTTCACAGGGTAAAGTCGCTACATATTTTGTTGCGATCTTTTGAAAGATTCTTAGCAATTTTAGATGGTTGGAAAGCAAAATTCCGTTCTTGGCCGAAAGGTGTTCGGAGAGTTTCAATTGGGGCGTTAATTATTGTTTTGGTAGTCACCACGCATACAATTGTCGAAAGTTCCTGGAGGCCACTTCAACACCCTGAGTATGGAGTTAGTTTTTCGTACAAATACGCTCAAGAACTTGGCGTTGACTGGCAAGCTAATTACACAGCTCTTCTTGATGATCTGAAATTCAGAAACTTCCGTTTGATGAGCTATTGGGATCTTCATGAGCCCGAGCAAGGGAAGTATGATTTTTCTATTCTTGATTGGCAAATGGACGAAGCTGCCAAGCGTGGCGCTAGAGTGACTTTGAGTATTGGTCTTCGGCAACCAAGGTGGCCAGAATGTCACGAGCCAACTTGGGCGGAAAATTTGACAGAAGAAACTCCGCAATGGCGAAAAGCACTATACGATTACATCACTGTCGTCGTAAAAAGATATAAGAATCACCCAGCTCTGCGCTCATGGCAATTAGAGAATGAGGCTGTCAACAACTGGTTCGGGACATGCAAAGGTGCCGCACCACGCGATCGTTTGCACGAAGAATATGACTTGGTCAAATCACTAGACACCAATCATGAACTTTGGATGAACTTGAGTGACCAACATGGCTTCCCGGTTAAAGTTCCAACACCTGACGCTTTTGGATTCTCAGTTTATCGAACTGTTTGGAACGACAAGACACCAATACATTTTTACCTGACTTACCCTACACCAATTTGGTATCACAGAATCCGAAAATTCTTAATCGAGCTAATCCATAATCGGCCAGTATATATTCATGAACTTCAGGTTGAACCTTGGTGCCCCAAGCGGACAGTTGACTGTAGTCTTCAGGAACAAGACCGCTCGATGGACACTAAGCAGATCCAAAAGAACTTTGATTTTGCCCGAAAAATTGGTGCAGACCCAATCTACACGTGGGGTGGAGAATGGTGGTATTGGAGACGAACACATTTCAACGACCCGAAGCCATGGGAGACAGTACGTGCCGAGCTCCAAAAATGAGGAAATCAAACAAGAAGTTTCTAAAATCAGAAACGAAATTAGATTAGGTGTTAGTTTTTCGGTTAAAACTTGTAAAGACTACAGCCTAGACTGGCAAGCATGCCTAGATGGTCTACTCGATGCAGGGTTTCAGAGGTTTCGGATTATGTCATATTGGGATCTTCACGAACCAGAACAGGGGGTTTACGACTTTTCTCTGCTCGATTCCCAATTAGAAATTATTACTAAAGCTGGCGCTGAGGCAACATTATGTATAGGTATGCGACAACCGCGATGGCCCGAAACGCATATTCCGGCTTGGGCGCTAGAACTAGAAATCGAAGATCGTCGTTCGGCTTACTTGGCTTATCATCGTTTAATTATCGAACGCTACAAAAATTATCATTGTATTCAGAGTTGGCAACTTGAAAATGAATTTTGGAATAAAGGTTTTGGCCAAAACAATGACTTCTCGCGGAGCAGGCTGAAAGAAGAGTTTAGTGTCTTGAGAGCTCTCGACCCAAACAGGCCGATAATCATGAGCCTTGGCAACACCGTTGGGTTACCTATTTTTGCACCAAAACCAGATTTATTCGGTACAACGATGTATTTGGTGCAGTATGAAAATGGAAGATACAGCCACACGAAATTCAAACCTTGGTATTTTGCACTGCGAAGAATTTTGGTTCGTATATTTGGGTGGCGAGACCTTTTGATTCATGAACTTCAAGCTGAGCCTTGGGGGCCAAAAGCAAACTGGGAGATGGATGACCAAGAACAGGCACTCTCTATGAATAGTGATCAACTGAAGAGATGTGTTCAATTTGCCAAAGATTCTGGTATGAAATATATGGATTTATGGGGTGGAGAATGGTGGTATTGGCGCAAAACGACTCGTGGCGATCATGAACTGTGGGCGACGGTGAAGAGTTTAGTAAGTGATTCGAGAAGTAAAGCATAGTTATCCTTTGACACTTTTTAAAAAGTGTCGCAAAACCGGGGGCAAGAGAAAACTTACTCTATCTATCTGTTGTCAAAGCTCACAATGGAGAACCAGAACTCACCATTTTTCTGTTTAATTAGTTATTGAATAAAAATGGCTCAGACAACTGGTCTCCTTATATTGTGACTTTGATCAACATCTAGATCGGGAAAGATTTTCTTTTGTGCCCCCGAACCCCCCATATATGTGCTCGCCTATGCTCGCTGTTTTATTTATATAATCACACCCATCTCCATAACTCGGCGCAAATACATAATTTGCAATTTTATATAAAAATACGCCCTGGAAGGCGTGTAATTCTAAATTCCTACTTCTTGATTCTATATTCTGATTACTTAGATTAATGCACCAAGGAGTTTTTGAAGTTACAGCTTCCACGGCACGTTCCGTGGAAGCACATGTATGTCGACAAACATCAGTTCTTGATCACATTGATCATCACGAGACCATCAATGTTGACGATCCTGTACTCGTACCCGCGACGGGTCGTCTTGCCGCTGCCCGTGAGTCGATGTGACCCAGAAAGTGGGTCAAACTTGATCATCACTTCATCAGGCCAGTGAAGTGTGACAGCTCCGAGGTTCTCTACTTCAACCCCTTCCAACCAATACCTGGTTGGGCGTTCACACCCAACAATTGCCAAAAACTGAGGGAGGACATCACGGGCCAGGCCCAGAAACTTGAAATTCAACTGGGTGTCGGAGGCCGCATCGGTGCTCATGTTTTCTCCTTGGTGCGACAGGTGGGGCGGGGTGCCTCCACATGTTGAGACATATTATATCATATTCGTCAATAGCTTTACAGGGGTAAACCTGTTATACTTATATACGTGAAAAAGAAGAAACACAGCACTGGTGTGATCGACAATTCCCGGGCAAGGTTTGATTACGAAATTGAGAAGACCTATTTGGCTGGTATTGCTCTAAGTGGCCCAGAAGCAAAGTCTCTGCGCTTCAACCATGGGGTGCTCCGTGGTTCATATATTCAGATCAAAGATGATGGAGCCTATTTGATTAATATGCAAGTTAACCCGCTTCGAACGAATATTGCTCATTTGCCCGAACAAGAAAGAACTCGGACTCGGCGACTTCTTTTGAAAGCCAGTGAATTAGATGAACTTAGAGAAGCAAAGAATGCCGGCAGGCAAGTAGTTCCTCTGAGGCTGATGACACGTTCGAAGTTCATCAAAGTTGAAATCGGTGTAGGTAAAGGCAAAAAGCGTTACGACAAACGGCAAGTTTTGAAAAAACGCGACCAAGAGCGTCTGGACGCAAGAAAATATAAATAATGGCGGAAGTACGCAGAATCCCTGAGCTTCGCGCAATATTCAAACCAGGCAATCCTGTCATTATCTTCAGTCACGGATTTGGGGTCGAGAGGACAAGTGCCGGGCTCTTTCAGGATATTATCGAGATTTTACCGAATAGTTTTGGCTACGTCCTATTTGACTACTACAGTATTACTGGTGACCACTGGTCAGTGCCAGGAATTAATAGCATGACAAGCCATCTATCAAGAATAATAGATATGATGCACGTTGACGGTCGGGAGACATACGTCCTAGCGCACTCACAAGGATGCACAATAGCCGCTCTAGCTTACGATGGGACATGGCAAGGAGTGTTCTTAGCACCACCGACAAGATCAATATACAAAAGCTGGAAACAGGGGTTCGTGAAAAAACGCGCAGGGAGAGCCGTAATAGATGATCATGGAGATGTTCATATGACAAGACTATCTGACCAGAAGAAGATGACAATTGCTTCGGAATGGTTTGAGGAATTAGTAGGAAACCAGAGCTATGATCATATGAGAAAAATGGCCTCGGATGGTAATTTGAGGATTATCGAAGCACTGAAAGACGAAAGCATCAAAGACCGACGTCGTTACAAAATTTTGGAGCAATCTGGCGCAAAAATATATTCAATTAACGCTAACCACAACTTCGATCCACCACATAGAGTCGATCTAACTGGAGAGATAAAAAGAGTACTGAGCCCATATTCTTAAATTGCTTTTGTTTACTCCTGAAGACATCTGATAGAATTTGATGCATGTCGTACCAATACACTGAAGTTTTGAGGAAGTCATTTGAACTTTCTAAAGCAAGAACTGCCAGAGAGTGCGCCAATGCGAATAGTATGCTTGAAGAAGCAGGGCTAATAGGTAGGACTGTGCTTTTAGATTACAGCCCTGATAGCCAGGCTCTACTTCATCCTTCGAATCAAAATTCTCCAAGTAGACAAATTTATGCAAACTTACTTAAATTCGGATTAAGTAGCGACGCACAAACCCCTGTTGTAATTCTAGAAGATATTAGAGGTAGTTACTTTGGAAGCGCAGCACTTTCTATGCAAGGTGCTGAAATCTATGACGTTCGGGATGAGCTCAGCGACAGCAAAGTTGCAAGACAGTTGGAGGAATGCCTGAAACAGCATATTTTTAGACTTGAGGAATTTGTGAAACTTTGCTCAGAAGTTCCGACAGACCCGTTTGAACTAAAAATGTTTGAAGCGTTCATTAACAGTATCTCAACACCCGCTGGTGTTCTTTCGTACTTATTTTTACGTAGTTACGGCTACATCTCGCCACCCTTATCTCTCCCGATAGACAGAAGATCTATTTTTGCGCTTGAAGCATTAAAAATAAGTTCCGGGGTAATTCCGATCGTTCAGGGCGAGCACATAGGAGACGACCCAAATAGAATTTATCTTGATAGGAGAATTTTCGGTTACGAGATTGCTGCCACTGATTGAAAGATAAACTGAATTATATTTATAACCTCGACTGCTATACTTAAATTCAATGAAACTATATTCGTGGAATGTGAATGGGATTAGGGCGGTTTGGAACAAAGGTCTTTTTCAAAAATTTATTGAAGATCATGACCCCGATATTTTGTGCCTGCAAGAAACCAAGGCTATGCCTCACCAATCGCCAGTAGATCTGCCACAGTATGAAGAATATTGGAACAGTGCCGAAAAACCGGGCTATGCCGGAACGGCGATATTCACCAAGGCCAAGCCTAAAGAAATCATTAACGGCTTTGTGGACGAAGTTCAGAAATCTTTTGATTTTGTCGATAAGTTTGGTGACCCGACAAAGGAGGGAAGGATTTTAAGTGCTAGATTCGAAGATTTCTGGGTTGTGACGGTCTACACGCCCAATAGCAAGCGCACATTAGAACGATTACACCTACGTCACGATGTCTGGGATGCTGCTTTTTTAGGTCACATTAAAGAACTGGAGAAAACCGCTCCGGTGCTTTTCTGTGGAGATTTCAACGCTGCCCATCAAGAAATCGACCTAGCTAGGCCAAAAGATAATCTTAAGAACGCTGGTTTTACAGCAGAAGAGCGCAAAGGTTTTGATGATATTTTGCAAGCTGGTTATGTAGATACATTCCGCTCCAGACACCCTGGCGAAGAAGGGGCTTACACATGGTGGACGGCTTGGGGTGGCGCAAGGCAGAGAAACATCGGCTGGCGGATCGATTATTGGTTGGCGTCTCCGAAACTTGACTCAAAGATCAAGAAGGCAGAAATACATGCCGACGTGATGGGTTCCGACCACTGCCCGGTGAGCATAGAACTTGTATAGCAATTATTCACTATTAATGTTATAGTATACTCTACTGACCACCCTGGTTAGTCGATGGAAACATCGCAAATCGAAAGGGTAGCTAGACTTGTCGAAGCTGACTTGGAGTCGCCCACGCAGTCTAAGGGTTATGTTGCCGGATGGCTTCGAGAAAGTGACACAACTACGAGCCAATCTACGGTTCGTAAGGGAAGTATTCTCGACGGAAGTGTCCGAGGGGTGCCTTGTTATCAACTTCTCCCGACACACATCTGTACGCGCTTTCAAACGTGCGTATACTGCGGTTCGCGTGATGTTGACCAGATATGGGGTCATCGTCAAAACGGACTGCGCGTGTCTCAGCTACTGACCCATACTCCTCGTCCCGGGGGAGGCTAAACCCCGGGGACTACAAGAAAATTTGAAATATTCGAGTTTTGTTGAGGTCAGAATATAATAGTTTTATGAGTGCACTCAAGCAATCAAAAGAATCACCGCTTTTTGAAGATTTAGCGTGGGAGAAACCAGAAAGAAAAGATCAAGCTGGTAAACTTCTAATTATTGGCGGAAACTTACATGGCTTTTCGGCTGTGGCCAAAGCAGACGAAACGGCAAAAGAGCAGGGGATTGGCTACACCAGAATCCTGTTACCCGATTCACTTAGAAGAACGCTCGCCCCGCTTTGGACCGACGCTGTATTTTGCCCCTCGACTAGTAGCGGAAGTTTTTCAAAAGAAGCGCGTGATCAAATTTTTCAGAATGCCCAATGGGCAGATGGAATTCTGCTTGCTGGAGATTTTGGAAGAAATAGCGAGACGGCAATGTTGATTGAAGAAATACTATTCAGCCTCAGCCTGCCAATCGCGATAACAAAAGATGCCCTGGACTACTATCTACAACACCCCAGCACTGTCCTAAAACGGCAAAATACATTTGTGGTTGCGAGTTTTTCGCAAGCTCAAAAGATTCTACAGACTTCTAAATTCAGCGAGGCCTTAAATTTCAATATGCCCATCGCCAGTTTAGTCGGCACACTAGAAAGATTTATGAAAAACGAAGCCTCTACGCTAATCACTAAAATGGACAACCACATTATCACTGTAGACAAAAACAATTCAGTATTGACGACCATTCCGGGTAGCCCTGACATTTGGCGGCTAGAAGTAGCTACAAAGGCAATAGTCGCGGTCATTCACCACCCATCTAAACAATTTGAAGCAGTCTGTCACTGCCTACTTAACTAATCATTTCAGATCTGTTATTATTGGTCTTGTCTTAACATTTTTCTTTTTTAAGAGTGAGTGAAGCCGCCCTGGTGGTCCGCCAACCGGCGGATGGTAGACTTGTCTTAACATATAAACATCTGAATCGTGCCGCGGTGGCGGAATTGGTATACGCGCGCGACTCAAAATCGCGTTCCGCAAGGATTGTGGGTTCAAGTCCCACCCGCGGCACCATTCAGATGTTTATACGCCGGTGGCATATCGCAAGGGAACCTTCCCCTGGGCAACTAGTTGCCTAGAGTGAAGATTCGGGGTCGCGGAACGTGACCAACCTCGTGACGGTTCAAGTCTGCCTCCGCGGCACCACTTACTTTTAATTCAATAACGTTGTTATAATTTAAAGAGAATGAAATTAAAAAAGGGTCGGGACGATAATTCAGATAGCAATGCAGGCAAAAATCCGGCAGCTGATTTGATACGTCAAAAAATCGACCAACTCTACGATTCTGAGCCGAGCGCAATTGAAGAACAAAAAGAAATTGAGTCCTCTGGCACCCACAGCAAACACCAAAAATTTATCGCTGAACTCAGCGCCAGCGACGAAAGCTTAGCAAGTATCCAGCAAAAATGGCATGAATACTATCAAAGTTTGCCCGAAAACGAAAAACATCAAGTATGGCAAGAATATTACGAACAACATAGTCGTGCTAAGAAATTAGCAAAACAAAAAGAAATAGAAGCAATCTCGCTTAGTGAAAACCCGAAATCTGCAAGCCACAAACACGACGAATCTGCCGAATCAATGGCCGATCTTAAGCATAAAGTCCTCAACAAGGTAAATGCTGGCGGTAAGCTAAAAGCCAAACATCACGTCAAATCAATTGTATTTGCTCTATCTTTTGCGAGCTTTATCACTCTAGTATTATTCTTTATCACCAACAATCAGCGTTTTATAACCCCATTCATTCAGCCAAGCCAAAAAGTCGCTGCCGCTCCTTTCATCACCGACGGTTCCAGTGTTGGACCTGAAACAAAGATAATCATCCCGAAACTAAATCTTGAAGCAAATATTGTAATCGAAGACTTTGACCCGGCAGACTATAACGCTACTTGGGACATCCTTGAAAAGGGCGTTGTTATGTACCCAAACACCGGTGTACCTGGAGAAAAAGACAGAAACCCTGTTTTCTTCGGCCACTCAAGCAACAACATTTTCAACCATGGTGTTGCAAAGTTTGTCTTTGTTCGGCTGCACGAACTCGAGATTGGTGATACGTATGCCATCAACTATAAAGGAACACAGTACGTCTACAAAGTTTTCGGAAGATACGTCGTCGACAAAACCGCTGTTGAGTATCTAGACAAATTGCCAGCTGAATACGGCAAAGTTGCAATGTCGACCTTAATTACATGTGATCCGCCTGGCACTGGTTACAAGCGCTTGATACTTCAGGGAGAACAAATATCTCCAAACCCAAGCGAGAATGCAGCCCCAAAAGCACTGACCCAAAACACATCGACGCCCGCCGAAGTCCCGTCAAATGCGCCATCACTGCTTGAAAGATTGTTTAATTGGTAGCCGTTTCGATATCAATGGTTCGTAGTGACTGGCTACTAGTTGATTGAAAATCAAAAGTTGCATGCGTAACTCCGCCGTTGACATAAGGAACACCGTTTACACTCTCTGAGATCTTATAAACATTGTCACCATTAAAGTCATAAATAGACAAAGTTTTGTCAAACCCAACAGAGTATAATCTCGCATCATCAAACCATCCACTTAGTGCTGGGTTTTTTGCGGGGACATCGTATTTGAAGTATTCTTTTTGCTCAATATCGTAGACGCTGTTTTGTAAACCATCTGTCGCGAATATAAATCTATTCGTTCTTGAAAAGTCTAGATCTGAGGCTTGAATAGGGAGAAGAACATAGGGTGCAACATGATTATTCTCGGCAGTTTTCACTTGGACACGCAAGTTTTTGAACAACATTGTCTTTTCAAGACTACCGCCACCAAGGGCAATATAATCATTTCTATTGAAGCCAGCGGCATGCATAATGAGCGGCTTATCACTCTTGTCGATAGTCATAAAAATGTAGCTTTTTTCTTCAGCTAATATTTTCAGATTAACCTCTTTATCTGATGGACCGGCAACACTATAGACAGCTCGCTTTCCCCCTATAGGCAAGAATTCTAAAACCGAATCAGAAGTTATCGGTGCCGCCTCCAGAGAATGATCTTTGGCATTTGCCAGCTGAACAATCCCAGCTTGATGATGGATATAAATTTGGTCCCACTTCGCATCCCAGAAACCAATTTCATCTGTTGGTTGCAACCCTAAGGTTGAGGTCAGATTATCTAAATCCACAGGATCTTCGCGGTTAAACAATACAATTAAGGGGCTACCATCTGACTCAAACCTTGCCAGAAAATGCTTATTATCACCAGCCCACTCTAAATATTTACTAAGCCTATAGGTTTTGTCGCCAGTAAGTGACACTGGGAGACTAAATTTTATCGCCGGTGTATTTGGATTATCTAGGTCATATAGGTCTATATTGTTAGACCCATCAAGGAGTGACAAAGCCAGCCATCGTTTATCGCGACTCTGAAGTGCAGTTACTGTTCCATTTTGGTAGGGAATATCTGCCAGCTGTTTAGGATCACTCGGCAGAAGTCTTGGGAAACTCAGAAACTCAACTGTACCTCCCATCAGATCAACACTACTTCGCCATTCTTTATAGCCATCTTTTCTTAATGAAATTTCGTAGACACCTTCAGGCAAAGCTAATTTAGCATTAGTTCCGGAGGCTTCCTTGGAGCCATTAACGTAAATATCGGCTCCGTTTGGACGACTATTCACAAAAAGAAGGCCATTTTGGACGACTTGGCCATTAGATGAAAAAAGCTCATATCCCAGAGCCGTTGAAATCAAAATGTAAGAAGCAAGAACAACTAAAACAGAAAGCAAGCCATACCCTAAAAAGAGGCGGCGAGTTTTTTGCTTTTTCTGCTGTGGTGACAAAAATTCCATAATATTAAACTGTTTTTGATTTTTTTGTTTTTGCCCTCTGATTTACGATTGTATCACAATACTAGCCTAAAGTAGTACTTGTCAGTGTTGCAAAAAGTGTTTACAATGATCAATTAGAAGCAAACAAAAACTAAAATTCTCGATAAATATAGAGGGTGAAAATCGACTAAATGGCTCAGACAATAATAGAGATAAACGGCGTAAAATACGATGCTGCAACGGGCGAAGTAGTTTCGGCTCCCCAACAAACAGCTACAAGACCTTCGAATATTGATGGTTTTATAAACCGCCAAGCATCATCACCAAAGCCAGATAATGTTGCACATGCCACGAACAATACCCCTCATTCCTCTACGCCTAGCACAAAACCAGTTAGACATATTAGCGATATTAAGGTTGTAGGGCATCACCGGGTGACAAAATCTAAAACTCTCATGAGATCAGTTGTTAAAAAGCCAGGTCAACCAAAGCAAAACCTACATCCCGTAATGCCAAAAACACCTATAACTCCGTCTCAAAGCTACAAGCAAACGATGATGTCTGAGCATCGGCTAAAAATGGCATTGCAAACACCTCGGACTACAACAGTAAAGAAGTTCAATCTTGCTCCACAAGCTAGACTAGAACCAAAGATTGCCAATGTACCTATGGCCTCAAGCCCTGCAACGCCATCACAGAGTGCACCACCATTAGATATCCAGCGCAATCAGCCAAAGCCTGCAGGAGCTGAGAGTTTTATAGCCGCTCAGCTTGCAAGACAGAGTGAAGAAGAGCCAATCATGCCTAAGAAAAAAGGGCTCAAAGGACGCTTTAAATCAAAGAAAAGAGGCCAGAAAATATTATCAGCATCAGCCGCAACTCTTTCCGTTTTGCTGATAGCAGGGTTCTTGGCTTACCAGAATATGGCATCAATTTCACTTCTGATGGCAAATAACAAGTCCGGCATCAGTGCACATATCCCAAAAGGCGTACCATCGAATTTTGCAATTCTAAACACTATCAATGCTTCTAAAGGACAGGTGAGCCTTAGCTTTAAATCAAGAACTGACGATCGCAAGTTTACTATAACCCAGCAACAAACTGATATGAGTGCAGCAGAACTTGGGGAAGTCTTGGCAAGTTCTGATCATCCGGCATTACAATCTTTTGATTCAAATGGTATTAAATTATTCATTACAAGTGCTGGCAACGCAGACTGGATAGATGGAAACATGCGCATAAATATTTCCGGGGATTCAGGTTTGACAACAGAACAACTAGCAACAATAGCAAAGTCTCTTTAATTATTGTGCCTAATAACTACATCGTGCTCTTCAGTAGCGATCTGATAGAATATAGTTCATGAATCAAGAAAATCAAAAAATTGTCACACGTTTTGCACCCAGCCCGACAGGCATGCTCCATATTGGTGGCTTAAGAACAGCCCTTTTTAGTTGGCTCTGGGCTAAAAAATTTGGTGGTGATTTCATAGTTCGCCTAGAAGACACAGATAGAGATAGGCTGGTTGAAGGGGCATCAGAGCAAATTCTAGCTAGCATCACTGCACTTGGTATGGATTGGGCGTACGGCCCAGACAAACCTGGCGCCTTTGGATCATGCGTTCAAAGCCACAGACTTATGACGTACCAAGAAAGAATTGAAGAGCTACTAGCCAACGGAAAAGCTTACCGAGATTACCGAACCTCTGAGGAACTAGACGCTATGCGCTCTCAAGCCACGTCCGAAAAACGAGCTTTTGTCTACCGTAAGTCAATGGCTAAACTCGACGGCACCATCACCGACCCGCATGTTATCCGTATTGAGATACCAAGTGACAAACAATTCATCTGGGAAGATGCCGTGAAAGGGCTACAAACCTGGAATTCAAAAGATGTCGATGATTTCGTGGCTATTAAAGCAGATGGATTCCCAACATATCACTTTGCCAACGTATGTGATGACCATGCCATGGGCGTCAGCCACGTTATACGCGCTGATGAGTGGCTGGCAAGCACTCCTAAACACCTATGGCTTTGGGAAGCGTTTGGCTGGCAAGCACCTGTTTATGCTCATGTCCCGCCTGTACTTGCTCCTGGGGGTAAGAAGAAGCTTTCTAAAAGGGATGGCGCCAAGGATGTGTCTGAGTATATCACCGACGGCTACACCCCCGAAGCACTCATGAACTATCTAGCGATGCTGGGTTGGAACGATGGCACCGACAAAGAGTTTTACAGTCGCGATGAACTTATTTCGGCATTTGAGCTTTCGCGGATCCAGAAATCAGGCGCTCAATTTGACCCAGTAAAACTTGAGTGGATGAACGGTGTTCATATTCGTGCAATGTCGGTGGATGAACTTTATTCAAGGGCAGGTGAGTGGTGGCACCCCGCTGCAGAAAATTTCCCTCCAGAATACAAGAAAGAAGTATTGCGTTTAAATCGTGAGAGGTTAAAACGCTTCTCTGAATTATCTGAGCTCACTTGGTTCTTCTTTAAGGACCCTAGCCCAACCACAGAACTAAGAAACATGTTGCTTGAAGAGACCGGCCTTGAAGCTCAAAAAGCAAACGAGTTTTTTGAAAAGGTCATTAATGTTTGTGATGAAAGTGATTTCAGCGAAGAAAATTTGCACGACCAGATTTATAATCTTTGCGAGCCACTCCAAACTAAGCCAGCAGTATTATTCAAACTTATACGCATCAGCTTGGTAGGAGGAAAAAACGCACCAGGACTTTTCGAGACGATGCACGCCCTTGGCAAAGAAACTACTCTACGAAGGCTCCACTCAGCGGTCAAGCTTCTAGAAGCAACGCCGAGCGTATAAAACTGCTACTACGCTACAGGTGGTGTATATACGCTACCCATAGCGTAAGTGGGAGAATATCGAACATACTTATTTAAGCATCGATAGCTCTGGTCTAAGTACTATGTACTAAGTCCTAAGTCCTGTATAATACCGCTTATGGATATGGATTTTAGGAAGGCAAAGAAGCCTAAGGTTGTTGAGCCCTTATCAAAAGAACCCAAAGAACTGCCAGGTTTTAGAGGTAGTTCCGAGCTCCCAGAACTGGGTGAAGATGAGATAGCTGAAAAAGATTTAGAGTCTGTCAGTGAAAAAATTAACGAAACTGCCAATCTAGCTCAGTCAAACGAAGTTGAGAGTGCATTTGACGATGATAACGAAGAGATCCCGCTAGACCCGACAGACCTAACGCTTGATAGGGAAAAAGAATCTTCAACTACAAACGAGGAAAAAAATGAAATGCAATTGAAATCTAAGAAAAAGATATCCAAGAAAAAACTTATTTTAATTTTGGTTTTGGTTCTGGCCTTGTTGGGGGCCGGTGGTTACTATGGCTACCTAAAATTCTTCAAAAAAACAGCCGAAACCCAAGATAATAACGCGACAAACAGCTCAGAAAATAGCCAGACTCCAGTGGCCGAAAAGCCAAAATTAGTTCCAGCACCAATTACAGGCGTAGACGTCAGTGAAGAAGCAGCGGCAAAACCAGTTACGGCAGTGATGATAGAAAATAGCACCGATGCTAGACCGCAATCAGGCCTAAAAAGCGCCGATCTAGTTATGGAAGCTGTCGCCGAAGGAGGCATTACTCGATTTGTAGCTCTGTTCCAACAGGGGAACCCAGAATCGATCGGCCCCATTAGAAGCGCTCGACCATACTATGTAGAACTTGCAAAAACTTTTGATGCAGCTTATGTCCACGCCGGCGGTAGTCCAGACGGACTCCAGCGAGTTGCCGATTTAGGAGTCAAGGACATGAGTGCGTTCGATAATGATGGAACGTATATTCGAATAAGTAGTCGCGCAGCACCACATAATCTTTATAGTTCAATGGCCAATCTAGATATCAAACGAGCTCAGCTTGGCTATACGAGTAGTAGTTTCACTACATGGACGCACAAGAGTGATACTCCACAGACACCGACCGCGAATACTATTCACTTCAATATGAGTGGTGTCTATTACAACCCTGATTACACATACGACATCGCCACCAACAGCTACCGCAGAAGCATTAATGGAGAACCGCAGACTGATGCTAGCCCTGGAGAAGGTGTCGACCCGCAAATTATGCCAAAGGTTCTTATCAGCTTAGTGACCAGCAAAGGCCAATCCGGGCAATACAGCACCTATCAACTTACCGGATCAGGAACAATGGTAGTGTTTCAGGACGGAATTGTGAGTGAAGGCACTTGGACAAAAGATTCTGCAAGTTCTCAATTTATTTTCAAAGATAAGAATGGACTCGATTTTTCCTTTAACAAGGGTCAGATATGGATGACACTTCTCGGCAGTAGGGGTGACATCGCATATCAACCGTAGAAATTAACCAAGGAAAAGGGGTGGAATACTTAAAGCCATATAAAAACTATATCGCCAGCCTAAATATTGTATGGCATCTGTTTTGTATCTTCTTGAGCGCTGGTGTTGGTTACGGAGCTTCATATCTTTTTGATATCCCGGCCTCGATTTTAGCGGGTTCGATATTTCTAGTAGTTTCAATAACGTTCTCCGACATATTTCTAGCAAAATCAGCTCTGGCAACTACCGAATTTTTATCAAACGTTATCCTGTATGTTTCAAGTGAGATTTCTGGGACCGCTGCACCGTCGGCAGCAGGCTTAAAGCCCAGAAAAGAGTTCATGGAGCGCCTCGCTAACTATGTCTACGATATGTCATCAAAAAATGTGATGGCGTTGTACCCAGTCAAGAAAGCTACCGACACACCCGCATCCGAAATGGTAAATGCGCCTAAATCAAAATCTTCTTTAAAATCGCCCTTACCATACCTGGTTATAGATTCTAAATACACCATCATTTGCGCAAGCCAATCGGCGACTAACTATTTCAATCTGCCAAAGGAGAAGATCGAAGGTCAGAAGTTTTTCGATATTTTGAAGTTGTCTTTCAGTAGCGACGACACACTCGACAATTGGTTGGGTTTTGTGGGGGAGCGTTCGGTTATTGCTGATCGAAGTTGGGAAAGAGTCAAGCTAACAATGCCAGACGAATCGACCAGACAGATTGATCTTGCGGTGCATTTCAGCAAAAACGATCCCGACGACCAAGAAATTGTTGCTGTGATCTTTGATCATTCTGCCAAATACGGGCGAGATGATGACGGCGCAAGTTTTGTGGCTATGGCAGTGCATGAACTTCGAACTCCTTTGACAGTAATGCGCGGTTATATTGAAGTCTTCGAAGAAGAATTGACCGACAAACTAGATACTGAGCAAGCAGAATTCCTGAGGAACTTGAGTGCCCAAGCGCAACAACTCGGCTCATTCGTCAGCAATATCCAAAATTTGGCAAGGATTGAGTCAAACGACCTTGAACTCGAACTAAAAAGTAATGACTGGGCAAAAGTCTTGAACTCGACATTAGACGATATGGACATTCGGGCAAAAGTTCGGCATAAGGTGGTGAAGCGAAAGATAGCCGAAGACCTACCCGCCGTTGGTATTGACCGAGGTACGATATATGAAGTAATTGTTAACCTTCTTGAAAATGCCATCAAATATACTCACACCGACGCACCAATCACTGTCAGCGCCTACCTAAAAGAACCAGGTTGGGTTGAGACAACCATAGTTGATCAGGGCATTGGAATACCCGATAGCCTTATAGGTCATATCTTTGACAAGTTTTACAGATCTCACAGGACCTCAAAATCCGTCGGCGGAACGGGGCTCGGACTATTTATCAGTAAAACTATAGTTGACGCTCATGGTGGCCAGATTTGGGTAAAATCTAAAGAAGGCGAGGGGAGTACATTTGGATTCACAATTCCAACCTTCGATAGCCTTGCGTCAGAAGGCCGTTCATCAGATAATAGTATAGAAAGAAGTGCACATGGCTGGATTAAAAACCATACTTTGTATCGAAGATGAACATTTTATAAGCGAGCTCTATGCTCGCGCTTTGAGAAAAGAAGGCTACGAAGTCACCATTATGCTTAGTGGTGATGATGGCCTAGTGGCCGCGCAAACGGACAAATATGATTTGATTTTGCTAGACCTCATGACGCCTGGTATCACAGGCATGGAGATTCTAGATATTTTGCGAGACCCCTCAAAAACCCCGAATTTTCACAGTAAGGTCATTATCACTACCAACCTGGATCAGGAAGATTCGATGCGTGAAGAGCTAGAGCGAAAAGCTGATGGGTATCTAATCAAAGCAGAGATCACACCGAAACAACTGGTTGGGATAGTGAAGCAGATGGAAGAGCAAATTTCCAACCTAGGTGGCTAGAAAAAACACTTCTAATCTGTTAGAATAGCCTTCGTTAATCATGGTCCCGTCGTCTAGTGGCCTAGGACATCAGGTTCTCATCCTGAAGATCGCGGGTTCGAACCCCGCCGGGATCACCATACGTGGATTGGAAAGCAGTCTTCAACTTGAACAGCTCGTTTACCTCTGGTGGCGGGCTGTTTTTAGTGGTTCTCAAATCTATTTGGGGGTAAGTTGGCATCTTGTTGAATAGTGCTCCAAAATAGGTTGCTTTTTTGATAGGATTACTGAGGTCAAGAAGCATTTCAGACAGGTGTTCTAAAATATATTTCGCATACATCAAAACTACCTCAAATTCGGCTTCTAAATTAGGT
>JAGQMS010000007.1 GCA_020428535.1 Candidatus Saccharimonadota bacterium | reverse complement strand
CAGAACACTGCAGTTGGTGGCTCAGCATTAATAAACAGTACTGGCAACTACAATACTGCCCTTGGCTTTGAAGCTGGCTCTACTACAACAGGAGCAGAAAACCTTTTCTTAGGCTACAAAGCAGGAGATAACTTAACCACAGGTAGTTACAACATCCTTATCGGTAACGAGATTGATGCCGTATCGGCAACAGGTGATTACCAGTTGAATATTGGAAATATACTGTATGGGACAACTATTAACGGAACAGGCACAACACTTAGTACAGGTAACCTTGGTGTAGGTACCGCATCCCCTGGCGCAAGACTAGAAGTTAAGTCTCAAGCAGGTGGCTCACAAATAGGACTAATAGTAGACAATAATACTTCTACCGGCAACATCTTCGTTGCCAACGACAATGGATCAGCTGTATTCACTATTGCTGATGGGGGAGCGGTAACATTGGGAAATGGAAGTACTACTGCAAGAACAATCAGTGTTGCTACCACAACCTCAAATGCTATAGGTGCTAACCTAACTATTTCGGCAGGTACGGCAGGCGCAGGTGCTGGTGCGTTTGCGGGCGGTGTATTAACTCTGCAAGGTGGCAACGCAGCGGGCACCGGAAATGCAAATGGTGGAAACGTTGTTATTAGTGGCGGTACTGGTGTAGGAACTGGTGTTCAAGGTCTGGTGGTCGTAAATACTGCAGCATTCAGTGCCGCAACAGTTCAGGCCTTCACTGGCAATGCAAATATTACTCAAGCGAATATCGATACCTATGGCACAATCCTAATAAGTAGCAATGCCGCAGGCTACACAGCTACATTGACCGACCCAACGACTACCACAACTGGCCGTGTGATATATGTAACAAATACCGGAGCATATGACATGACCTTGTCTGTCAACGGCGGTGGTTCTGGTAACACAGTTACCTTGAAGCCAAACACTACTGCCACAATGGTATGGAACGGTGCAGATTGGACTGCTGCTGGTGCTTCTAGCTCAACCGACCTTCAAGCTGCCTACAACAATACTGCTACAAGTGCAGGAGGTGCCGAGTTAGTACTTAATGCTCCTGGTGGTGCAGCCGATGGTCTGACAATTCGAAACAATGATGTGTCTCCAATCGTCGGTGGTTTGCTCGAAGTTCAGACTTCAATTGGTTCGAACTTATTTACAGTAAATAATAACGCTACCGAATATGCTGATAACGGTGGAGCAGAAAACACAACTTTCACTATGTGGACTGGGGCATTCGCAGGAGGTACCGTCACAAGAAACACAACAGCTGCTTATGTAGCGACTGGACAGGGATCTGTTTCAGTGGTAACTGCAGGGGCAGGGCATGGTGCTGAGAACGTACTAACTACAACCCTAACGGCAAATCTTGATTACCATGTATCTTATACAGTAAAGGGCACGACAAACTTTGCAACACTTGAGACTATATTCTCAAAAGACGGTACTAATACGGCAACTACAACATGTAATACGGCTCAAACTGTGACGACGACTGTATGGTCAAGAATTGACTGTACGTTCACTGCTCCAAGTTCAGGCATCACCTCAAGCAATTCGATATTTATCCGTCAGACAGACGGCACATCACGAACATTCTATATCGATAACTTCAGTGTAACAGTGGGTGCAGACGTTAATCATGCGGCTGATGGCAGCGTTGATTCAGCTTTAGGTACAAACTGGACACAGTTTGACGCTGATGGCGGAGCTGGGACTACCACTCTCACCCGTGACACTTCAACAATTTATGACACGAGCGGCGCGGTCTCTGATGTCACCACGGCCCATGTTAACGAAGGTTTGCGAAATAACATGGCGATCACACCTCAAGTTAGCACCCAATATCTTGTAACTTTCTACGCAAAGAGTTCAAATAGCTTCACTAACATCACAGTAGGATTCTTGCCAGCGGGCGGAAATAGCACGCCAGTATCTGCTCAACTCTGCTATGACTACAATACCCAGACCGTTTCAACATCAACATGGACCAAGATCACCTGCATTATTACCACCCCAAGTTCGGGCATTAGTGACCCTGATCTGGTTATCTATCAACCAACCGCTACAGCAAGAACTTTCTATGTGGATGCTCTTTCAATCACTCTAAATACGAACACTGCTTCAAACGTACAGATAGGTGGTGGTAATAAGGGTGGTCCTACGACCTTGTTCACCCTAGATCGTTCTGCAGGCGCACCAATTGCAGACAACAACGATGCCTATCTTGGCTCGATGTATTACGACACCGTAACAGGACGTATCCAATGTTATGAGGCTGACGGTTGGGGTGCCTGTGGTGCTGCACCAGACAATATTGTGAACCTGAACCCAGAGTATGCCGGAGCAGTTCTCAATGGCTCAGGTGTTGGTACAATGACCGCCGACTTCTGTTCAAATGACACTGCTCTATCCGTAAACTCAACTCTCTGTTCAACTGGTCAGGCAAAGAACTTCTACCGATGGACTAGCCCACAAGCAACTTCGCAAACATACTCGATTTATGTAACTTATCAGTTGCCCGCAACATTTAACGGATTCTCGAGTGATGATACCGTCCAGCTGGTTGGTAGGGTTGACAGCACAACTAACGCTTCAGTAACTTACGAGATGTATAAGAGTACAGGAAGCGCTGTCACGCAGTGTGGTACTGGTGAGACAAATGTGATTACAGGAGGCGGCGGTTCGGCAAACACGTGGTACTCATATGGAATTAATGGTAATGAAGCCACCGGCTGTAGTTTCAGCAGTAGCTCAGCAAGCAACTTTATAATCTTCAAGATAAACCTCAAAGCCAATAGTAATGCTAACGCCTATGTATCAACATTAAGCTTTACTACAACCGGTAGATAGTTTGTATCCCCAAATCCATAAAACCAATAGATGAAAATGGTTATGTAATTGGTATAATTATCTACAAAGAATGAGGGTTAAAACTAACAAAATTTCTGGCCTATTTCGGCGTATCAAACGCTTGAATATATGTTCCCTACCAAAACTATCTGTCAGTGAAAAGAAATTCCTGCATGAAAACGGTACAACTGATCTTATTCTAATGAATTTGAAAATGTTGCGTCTTGTGGTGATTTCATTCTGGAAGAAGCACAAATTACTCAGCCGGCTGATCTCAATAGTGATGATACTGGTGATTATATTCAGTATTTTCTATCCGATATATCAAGAGCACATTAGGGTGGCAGAATACAATATAACTAAGTTCGGTAACCTGATACCTTCGCCGATCAAACTCTATGACTCTTTGGTTACAAGCGATAGCCAGTCTGGGGGCTTTCAGTACAATAAGGACTATCAAGTAGGTAGCGATGTGTCTGGTGACAACTATGTTCCGAAATTCTCGGCATATTTTGCTAGTTCGAGAAAAAACAATTCGGTCACGGTGACCGATCCTGTAAGCAAAGTGGATATCACGCTGACACCAAAATTCAATCTTGGTGAACCAATGAAAGATACTAACAGAGTTGTTTATCCTCTAGTTGGGGTCAATGCTGTCAAAGTGTATTCTTTGGGGGCTAGTTCCATAAAAGAAGACATAATTATGTACGAGAAACCTGGTCGCGATAACCTGGAGATGTCTTATGCAATGAATCTGCAATCTGGAACCGAGCCTCGTTTGGAAGCCGATGGTTCAATAGGAATCTATGGCGTCGAAAATGCACTACTTGGTAATGTCACGACCGCATCAGATGCAGATGCTCAACTTTTAGAGAAAGCTAGACAACAGGGTAAGAAAACAGAGTTTCTGTTTAGAATTCCGGCACCATATGTGGTTGAGCTAAAGAAAACAGCGGTCTCAAAGAACGTAAAAGCGTGGTTCACGCTGAATGGGACAGTTTTGACCCTTAATGTTAGTGGACTAAAAAGCGCTAACTATCCCCTTAGCATTGACCCGACTATCTATATTGAATCTGCAAGGAAGTTGATGCGTGGCAACAACGAGACTAATACTGATTTTGATGTATCTAATGATCTCATACAGAAAAGTCAAACTACTGGGGCTAGAATTGACGCATGGTCTAGTACTTCTAACCTTAGTTCGGCTGTATGGGGCCAGGGGACAGCAGTGGCGGGGGGATATATTTATTCAGTCGGTGGAGTTGGCTCGGGAACTACTACTACAACTACATACAATACGGCCGGATCGAACACCTACACAGTGCCTACAGGCATAACATCCTTGACGATCAAAGCATGGGGAGCTGGCGGTGGTGGTGGCTCGGGTAGTGGAAGCACGGGAGTTGGTGGTGATGGAGGCGGCGGTGGCTATGCAAAAGCGGTTATCTCCGTTACGCCGGGTGAGAGTTTGACCGTAAAAGTGGGAACAGCTGGTGCAAAGGCAACCGCTAATAGTAGAGGTGGCAACGGAGGAGGCGCATCTTCTGTTCAGCGTAGTAGTACATATTTAGTTGAAGCAGCTGGCGGTGGCGGTGGCGGTGGGCGAAGAGGGAACACTTCAGGCACGGAAGGCCACGGTGGTGCTGGCGGTGGCACAACAGGTGAGCAAGGAACAGCGGGTAGCACGGGTGGACCGGGTTTAGGCGGTACTCAATCGGCCGGAGGTACTGGGGGTACTGGTACTGGTGGTGGTGCTACCGGTGCTAGCCAAGCTGGTGGTAACGGCGGTACGACTGCTGCTTGCGCAACTAGCGTTGCCGGAACAGGCGGTGCTGGTGGAACCGGTGGCGGTGGTTCGGGTGGCACATTCACTTCTACTTGTGCTGCTGGTGGTGGTGGTGGCGGCGGCTACTATGGTGGCGGTGGCGGTGCCTCTACCTCAACAAACAATCGAAGCGGTGGCGGTGGCGGTGGCGGTAGTTCATACATTAACCCTACCGGTTTAGTGGCTGGAACTGACGTAAATACTTCCGGGACTGGAGTTACCCCAGGAAATAGTGGAGATAGTGATCGTAGTGGCTTGGGTGATGGAGGGACGGGGGCGACAACATTTGGCAACGCAACAGCAGGCGACAATGGAATAGTCGTTATCTCATACACTACGCCTGGCTCAATTACAAACAAAGTTTATTGGGCGCAGTTCAACACCACGACTAATGCTATAGATAGCCCAAACCCAGGTACGGGAGCATGCAGCGGTTGGTGCAATAATACTGCCTACGATCTTCCGGTTGCTCTAACTGGTCTTTCATTGGTTGCCTACAACGGATTTCTTTATGCTATCGGCGGCTCCAATAGTAGTGGTACGCCCCAAACAAGTGTCTATATTGCAAAAATTGGCGCGAACGGCGAGCCTCAACTTTGGCACCCGACAGGAGGGACTCCTGGATATTGGTATAGCGACACAGCACTGAGCACAGCTCGTAGTTATTTTGGGGCGGTTGCCTACAACAACAAAATGTATATTTTAGGTGGATTATCAGCCAGCACAACCGTTTTGAGTTCTAATACTGTCCAAATGGCTAATATAAACCCGATGGGTACTCTGACCACTTGGACCACAACTGGGACATATGGTCTTAGCACTACGGCGAGTGGCAACCGTTACGGCCTAACCGCACACATATACAACGATACTTTATATGTCATAGGTGGCGATGCGACATTTAGCGGTACACCGGTAGCGACAGTTGATTATTCAAAGCTTAATAGTGACGGAACAATGAATCCATGGAAGGCAACCTCAAGTTTATTAACATCTGGTAGGTTGACCGGAGGTGGGGTGTTTAGCACGATCTTTGGTGGCTATATGTATGTAAATGGTGGTTGCACGGCAGTCAATGCTTCCGGCTATTGCACTTCAATTGCCACTGATGTGCAGCTTGCAAGCATTAATGCTGACGGAAGTATCTCCGAATTCAATACCATTTTGGGGCTGACAAATGATCGATTCGCCCATACATTCATTGCCTGGCAGGGCGGACTTTATAGGCTAGGAGGGTGTCGTAGCCAAGACTCTTCTTCGGGTGCTTGTACTGACACGGTTCTGGACGTTGATTATGGAGTAATTAATGTTGAGGGGGAAGCCAGTACCGTAGCTTCTTCTGTGCCAAGTGGAACTGCGCCGTGTAGTGGCGGTTCTCCATATGGTTGTGATCTCCCCGGAGTAGCGACGGTGGGGAATATTCTCAATAATACAGTGCTCCAGAATGGGTTTCTCTACATCATGGGAGGTTGCACGGTGGCAAACTGCGGTTCCGCTTCGAATGGAATAATTTATACATCAATAGGTAGTGACGGCTCATTGACAAAGCCGGCTGCTTGTAGCGGATCATACTCTGCATCTTATTGTGTTAATTCAACAAATTTGCCGACTAATATGGCTTCTTCTGGTACTGCCACATTCAACGGTACGATTTACCTTGTTGGAGGTTGGCCAAGCGTAAACAGCGTCTATTACACAACTCCGGCGGCTGATGGGACTATAAGCTCATGGTCAAGCAAAACTTTGGGCACAATCGGCGCCACAAACGTATCTTATGCATTCGCTTACACCAGGGCTAACCCAGCTTCGGCAGGAACATACCCTGGGAATCTGTATATTTTTGGTGGATGTACCTCAAACACCACCGTAAGCTGCACTAGCATGACTCAGAATGTTTATAAATGTAATATTGACACCTCAAATGTTGTTGTCAGCTCAAGTTGCAGTACATCGGGTCAGACATTAATCGGAACAGCTACTGACGGAGCTGGGAACTCTGCCTCTGGGACTGGTCTTGGTGCCATGGCGGGAGCAGTGTATGCCAACTATATATATCTTATAGGTGGACTCGCTCCAGGATTGAGCGACCTAAAAACAACTCGCTACGCGAAGTTTGATAATAGCAATAATGTCACGGCTGTTAGCGGTACGACGTTCTACGAGTCTACGAGTCTAACTTTTTATGGTCGTCGTCGTGGAGCGGCGTATGGGTATAATGGATATCTATATATTGTCGGTGGTTATGATGGTAGTTCTGGCGG
Organism: Candidatus Saccharimonadota bacterium; assembly: GCA_020428535.1. Lineage (GTDB taxonomy): Bacteria > Patescibacteriota > Saccharimonadia > Saccharimonadales > JAGQMS01 > JAGQMS01. The sequence goes on along the minus strand of JAGQMS010000007.1, from coordinate 32,303 downwards.
TGGAGGTGTTCTTGCCGACATCGAATTTGCCAAGATTGACGTTACTAATGGAAGTATCGCTGACTTCGTAGTGTCCTCAGTTAGTATCCAGCAGCGGTGGGGCTTGTCTTTGGCTATATCAAACTCCTATGCCTATGTGATTGGTGGGTGTATTAGTGGAAATGCCCCGACAAGCTGCGTCAATCCTACTGGACCTACGGACAACATTCAAACTTTCCAAATATATAACAACGAAAGTGGTGCCGTAAATAATGCTACGGCGGGTAATACCTTGGGTGTTGATCGGGTAGGTGGAAGTGCGACTGTGATGAATGGCTATATTTATTATGCCGGCGGATGCACGGATATGGCTTGTACTACTTTATCAACCAACACATATTATGCGGCCATCGACGCGTATGGAACTGTTGGTAGCTGGTCCTCTGGTGGAGCTCTCCCGGCAGCGCGAGCGTGGGGGAAGCTTCTCAATGCTGGCGGCACCCTTTACTATGTTGGTGGCCAGACAGGTGCGGCATCTACGACCGCGGTGAGCACTGTTTATTACACCTCTTCATTATCTAGTGGCAACCCGACCTGGGCAGGGAGCGGGGCAACAAAAGGTGTTGGCGACACCGGGAGTGGTGCTCAAGCGAGAACTCAGTTCGGTGCAGCAGTATGGGAGAACAGGATATATGTCACTGGAGGCTTCAATGCTAGCGGCACTGCACAAACCACTGTCTACGTTAGCCCAAAGCTGTCAAGTGGTGGTGATATAGCCTCCAACTGGCAGTCAACCACGGCCTTTAATGTTGCAAGAGCTGGTCATACGCTCGTGGCATATGCAAATAACCTTTATATACTTGGCGGCTATGATGGCACAAACTATCTTTCTGACACGCAATTTGCAACTATTGGGTACAAAACGGGCACCATATCTCAATCAGGAACTACAGTTACTGGCTCTGGTACCTCTTGGACTTCGAGCCAAGTCGGTAGTGTTGTGCAATATCCCGATGGCTCACGTGCAACAATATCATCCGTTGCGAGTGGTACCTCCATGACAGTAAGTGCTAGTAAAACGGTGACGGCGGGCACTATTTACACAATCCAAGACGGCTCGGCGGGGAGCTGGACATATTCAACTAGCCTAACAGATCCAATTAAGGATGCTGACGGCTTTGCTGCCAATGGATATATATACCTTGTCGGTGGCCGAACCGCCTCAACTACCTGCAAGCCTAATGTGCTAATTGCCCCGATTAGTGCGAACACTATCATTTCCGATGGCAATAACCCTACCGGTGTGGGCGAATGGTACGAAACCAATGTGCGGTACAGCGGTGATCGTTATGGCGCGGCGGTCGTATACAATAGCGGTAGGATGTTCCTTGTCGCTGGAGGATGTAGTAGTTTCGTTTCCTCAGGTGATCGAATGTACTATTCAACTCTAAAATCTCAACCACAAGTGGCCAAATACTCTCGAATGATAGATACCGACACAGATGTATTTCCAACATCCTGGTTAATGAATGGTATCGATAACTCTATCGGCGCACGATGGCAAGTAAAGTATAGTTCGATGCATGATCTCGACACACTTGTGAACCCAAATGAAGATTGTGGTACTTCTTCTACTATGGCTACCATGACAACATGGGGCCAAGAAACTAACTTCGGCGACACGTACTTAGGCGATGTTAATGTCTATACTCCGAAAAACTCCTCTGGCGGTAACATTAACTGTGCCAGATACTACTATTTCTCAATTTCGATTGACGCTTCTCAAACCTATGGCTACCCTGAAGACGTGAATCGTGGGCCAACGATATCGGACCTATCACTATTCTTCACTTCCGACCCCAGTAAACGATTGCGCCATGGCAAAACGTTTACTGGTGGAGAGCTTCAGCCGCTGGATACACCCTGCAGACAGACCGTAGATACCGACTGTCCTCTACCGTAGCAGACCCCGGCAGATAGTATCTTTATTTATGTGAGTTATACTATCATTATGGATTTGAAGAATTGGGGTAGAAGGGGATCTCATGCTACGAGGGACTCGGATGGAGATCTAGAGTCAAAGATGGCTGAACTCTTTGATAATCAGACACTCTTTGAAAGGCTCCCAAGTGAGCCTGTTTGGCGGAAAAGACTATCAGAAAAAGCAAAAAAGAATCGACAAGCCATTCTGAATGGTATTTCAAGGACCCCAACATCAGTTAAAATGATAATCGTAGGTGCAGTAGCCCTAAACACTGGATTTATTTATTGGCAAGTTGGGCATCTTACCAATAATAACGTAAGTAAAGACATTAACCAGGTAGCTGGTGTTAGTACAGATTATAGCACTAGCGATAGACAGAAGGGGTCAACTTCTGTCGAACCGTCTTTCAAGGTGATTACTCCAAGCGGTGTAGAGCAATCTAGCGGTGTTGAAAGGAAGGCCCCCTCAGGTGATGCGCTATATACTTTTAAAAGTAAAATTGGTGAAACCGCAATAGAGGTTACTGAGCAAAGTCTGCCAGATTATTTTAAAGTGGATCAGGATAATAACCTCCAAAAATTTGCTGACAGCAATTATCTCAAACTTCTAACACAAATTGATCAACAAAAGATCTTTGCAGGTGTCAACGAAAAATCTGGAGTACAAACCCTACTGTTCATAAAATCTGATCTATTAATTTTCATCAAGGCAGACCGGGCAGTAGATACGAATCTATTGACGGGGTATATCCTAAACCTAAGGTAGCACTAAATTACTAGTACTTGACTGCTACTTAGTTATATTTTGTTATGTGGAAAACTTCAGGGGTAAAACAGTGGAAACGTAACCATGATGTGTGGTAATCTGATTAACAGATCTATCAAATCACAGCACCAATCTGATGCTGGATAAAACAAAAACGTAGATCAAAACAAAAATGTCTCAGGGAGATTTAAACCTCTCTAAGCAATAAAAAACCAAAACAAAAAAAGTGATATTTAGGCGATACATCGCAAAGGCATGGTCATGCCCCGAATCTGAGGGAAGAGGGCATTTCTTGCGTTATTGTGCGACATTGATATCCGGCGCAATCTTTACTCTACTAGCCACCTTGACGATGTTATTCATCTCGACTGGCTCAGCTCAGGCAGCCACAAACTCGACGATCAACTTCCAAGCTCGAATTTTACAAAGCACCGGAGCGTTAGTACCAGACGGTGACTATAACGTCGAATTCAAAATCTATGACACTACTGCTGCAGGAGCTAGTGCCCAGGGTGTTTGTTCCTTAAATTCTTCTACTGATGATTGTTGGTGGGTAGAGACAAGAACTGGCGCTAACACTGTCAGAGTCGTCAATGGCTATATCTCAGTTAATCTTGGTTCGATAACTCCGTTTGGTGCAAGCATTCCATGGAGCCAGGATCTCTACATAACCATGCGCGTTGGTGGTACCGGAACACCCTCTTGGGACACCGAGATGGTCAATTCTACTACTGGCAGAATGAAGCTTAGCGGTGTGCCATTTTCATTCAAAACCTCGCTATTGCTGAACGCCGCAGGTACTTCGAGCTTTAATGCGGATAACCTGGCGCAAATTAGCCCAACTTCAACACAGACAGCCAATAGCACTACTGCCGCCCTTAGCATCAATCAAACAGGAACAGGACAGATTCTTGATCTCAAAGGTAATGGCATAAGTGTTTTGACGCTTGATAAAACGGGTTCTGCCGTATTCGGCTCAGGGGTTACTGTTGGCAATAGCTCATCTACCACGGCTGGGACCATACGTTGGAGCGGTACTGATCTGGAAGTTTACAATGGTACGGGTTGGGCTTCTCTAACCTCGGGTGGGGGTAACACCGTAAATGCATTTACGAGCACCTATACTGCTGGTGTTGCAAACGTTGCTGGTACTACGACAGGATTAGCGGTAGAAACACTTATTTTCACTAGCGCAACTGCAGTTTCAAACACACGTGGCGTAACCGGGTTTACTGCACCTTCGGACGGTAGTTTCAGGGCATGTTTGATCAAGAATAATGCAAATATAACTGGTGGTACGTTGAATTTGAGGTGGCGCGTTAACGGTGTTTCTGTGGGGGCTGGCGCCTGTACTATGAACTCAACTAATAACCGTCAGAAAGCAGAGAACATCGATAGTGGCACGGTCACATTCTTAGCCGGCGATACAATCGGAATTGCATTTGATACTTCAGGATTGACACCAGCTGGTACAAACGACTTCACAGTTTATTGGACAGTAGAATATTCTTCTGGTGGCGCATCATCATATTTCCAAAACGGCGGTAACGCATTTGGTGGAACGGCTATACTTGGTACAACCGATGCAAACGGACTCACAATCATCACAAATGGTGTTACTGCCGCATCTTTCAGTTCGGCAGGCGACTTTACGTTATCGCATTCACTAACAGTGAACAACGGAGTTACGATATCAGCAGGTGGCCTGATTAACAACGGTGGTTTTAACAATAGCAGTGGTGGCATAACAAATGTAGGAGCTATAAGTGGCGCGAGTACAATCTCCGGGAGTGGAGCGATCACTGTTCAGAGTGGTGGGACGGGTGACTTAACTCTTAATTCGGCAAGCGGCACAATTAATCTGATCGGATCGACATTAAAACGGACTGGCGCAGGCACAACGGGTGTAGACCTTATTGATGCTACCGGTGATACCACACTATCATTAGTTAATAGTGACGGAGGTTATGTAGCGAATTTGAGTGTTGAGGGTGCAATTACGGCAACTGGTTTTAACGGTAATGGTTCGGGCCTGACTAATATTGACGGGACGGCAATTACAGGAACCATTAGCGACAGCAATCTTTCTAGCAATGTAGCATTATTAAATGGTGGGCAAACATTTACAGGTCTGACGACTTTTAGCTCCGGAGCCATTTTGGGCAATTCAACCAGCACAACCGCAGGTGCAATTCGCTGGTCGGGCACTGACTTTGAAGGTTATGATGGAATTCAGTGGGTCTCATTAACAAGCGGTGGAGCTGGTAGCGGTGGCCCACTTTCAATACTATTGATTCAAGCTTATGACGCAACAGGTGGCACAGATCTAAACACGGCAACACCTACGGCTGTACCTTGGGATTCAGAAACGAAGAAGGATAGTGGCTTTACGCATGATAATGTAACCAACAACACAAGGGTATATCTCGATGCTGCTGGTTGGTATAAGATTAGTTATAACATTAGTGGCGCAAATCAATCGGCAAGTAGAAATACTACTTTCTGTCAGGTTAGGATGAATGGCACCACCTATAATTCGCCAAGCGGTTCTTATTCGTATGCTAGAAATACAACAGATGCCTATACAACTAATAGCTCATCAGTATATGTGCAAACCACCTCAGCAAATGAGTATTATGAAGTTCTCTGTTCACAGGCTGGTTCTTCCGGTGCTCAATATGCAGTCGCTGGTAGCTCATGGACAATTGCTGAACTCACAACTACACCGACTGGAGGCGGATCGGGTACATCTTTTGATCAAAACGGTAACGCTTTTGGGGCGAATGGTGTACTGGGAACAACTGATTCCTATGATCTATATCTAATAACCGGTGGTTCAACAGCGCTATCGCTGACAACTAGTAACCAAGCAACATTCAGTGGCGAAATATTAGCAAATGGTGGAATTACAGTTGGAAATGCATCTTCGGATCCATTCACTATAAATAGTAGTAGTGTGACACTAAACAATAGTTTGAATTTTGATAGTAATACATTTGTAATTGATTCTCTAAATCACTGGGTTGCAGTTGGAACTGCAACTGCCACAAACCTTGTTACTGTAAATACGGCATCAACTACGGATGCTGCCGCAGAAGTATCAATTTATTCAGGGGGAGATAATAATAAGAGTTTGATTATCCAAGGTACATCAACACAAATTGCTAATTTGTTCGAAGTACAAAATAGTTCTGGAGTTGCTATGGCTGGATTTGACGCCAGTGGGCACTTAGTTATTGGCACGGCGTCAAGTGCTAACGGCCAGATCGTATTTAATAATAGTAGCAACGGAAACAGCATAACTGTAGTAGCTGGTGCGGCAACTACCAACAGAACAATCTATCTACCAGATGGTGATGGGACGCTATGTCTATCACAGAGCATAAGTTGTGGTTTCTTATTAATCGGCCCAGGTTCAGCACAAGTAGATTCATCTACAAATAACTCCATATATATAAATAAGACTGGCGCTAGCGGAAACTTATTAGCTCTCGAAAGAAGTGGCACAGGAGTGTTTACAGTTTCAAACGGCGGTGCGTTAACAATTATGTCAACATCAACTAGCGCATTAAGTATTCAAGATGGAAGTAGCAATCCGGTCTTTAATGTCGATACCAGTGGCAATATTGTCCAAGTCGGCTCCTCAACGACGGATAGTACAGGAATTGTGTTTGTACTAGATTCATCAAATGCTGGCACGGACCCAACCGGATATAACGGAGCAATGTATTATAATTCAACCCTTGGAAAGTTTAGATGTTATGAGAGTAGTGCATGGGTTGACTGCATCGGCACACGACAAGTAAGAAGCTTCATTGACAGTACTTCGGATGCGGTTGTTAGCACAAACAATACAACTAATTACTGGGATACGGCAGTAGAAAACAATAATTCGTACCCGAACATCACTCCTTCATCTTCTACTAAAGCTATTACCGGAAGTGTAGTTATGGAGGTGTCGTCAACTACAACTGCAGACAGATCAGTACAGGTTCGGGTAGAAAGAGGAATCGGCTCAGTACCAACATGTGGTTCAGGCACAGTTGTAGGTGCAAGAGTTAGCACTTTCACAACCAACAACCCCGAAACGGCCTCGAGCACAGTTATCTTCCTAGATGAGCCAGCTACTACCAGCGTCGTATATTACACAGTATGTTCTGATTCAAACACAAATAGCGGTACAGGCGTAACAATCAATCGATTCAGGGTTACACTTGAGGAAGCGCACAACTCTAACTAGATAGCTACATGATATGAAACCTCTTGTGTTTGTTAGCTTTCAGGTGTAATCTGTTATTAAGATTCAAGAGGGAAATAAAAAGTGGTTATTGCAGTGCTCAATCAAAAGGGTGGTGTGGGTAAGACCACGACCGTCATCAACCTAGCTTCGTATCTAGCTAAATCTGGCAAAAGGGTAGTTGTTGTGGACGCTGACCCACAGGGTAATGCCACAAGCGGTTTTGGCATAGACAAGATGGCGATGCAGTTCACTCTTTACGATGCGCTTCTAAAAAAGAAGTCTGCTCAAGATGTTCTGACATTAACCAACCAAAAGAATATCTCTTTAATTCCTGCAAACGCAAATCTTGCAGGCGCCGAAGTGGAGATGACAAATATACACGGTCGCGAAAATTTACTGCGTGAAGTGTTGCATGGGGTTCTTGCTGACTACATCCTGATCGACTGCCCACCTTCACTTGGACTACTTACCATCAATGCACTTTGTGCGGCGCAACAAGTTCTTATTCCGATTCAAACTGAGTACTATGCCCTAGAAGGCATAAGCCAATTACTACAAATAGTTCAGAAGATTCAGGCAAACGCTAATCCAACTTTATCAATACTAGGAGTAGTAATGACTATGTATGATCAACGAACATCATTGTCCAAACAAGTTCAAGAAGAATTGAAGAAACATTTTGGGGATCTTTTATTCAAAACGGTGATCCCCAGGAATATACGGCTGGCTGAGGCACCAAGCCATGGACTGCCGGTGAGCGAATATGATAAATGGTCAAAGGGCGCAAGGAGCTACAAGCTATTGGCAAAAGAAGTAATAGATAGGGCAGGAGAATAGTTATGGCAAAGAAGTTGACTGGACTTGGCAAAGGATTGGATGCACTTTTCCCGACAAATTTAGATCGCGATGAAGTCCTAAAAACCGATAGAGCAGGCGTACGCGAAATATTTATAGAATTCATCTCACCGAAGTCAAATCAACCAAGAACCCTATTTGATAATGAAAAAATTGAACAACTTTCTTATTCAATAAAGCAACATGGAATACTCCAGCCACTTGTTCTCGTGGAGATCGGCCTAGACAGCTATGTGATTGTTGCGGGTGAGCGCCGGTATCGTGCTGCAAAAATAGCAGGTTTAACGAAAGTGCCTGCTGTAGTTCGTACGGCAAATGAACTTGAACAGCTAGAGATTGCACTGGTAGAAAATATACAACGTGAAGACTTAAGCCCACTTGAACAAGCGGCTGGCATAAAAAGGCTTTATGACGAGTTTGGGCAGAGCTATCAACAAATCGCTAAAAGACTTGGGAAGGCCGAATCAACAGTGGTTAATCTATCACGCTTAATGCAACTTCCCGAAAAGTATCAAGAAGCTCTTCGTCAAAGTCAAATTACAGAAGGACACGCTAGGAGTTTATTGTCGCTCAATAACGACCCCGAGGCTCAGGAAGTACTTTTTGCGAACATATTAAATAAGCATTGGAATGTTAGGCAGGCGGAGATTTTTGTCAATTCTTACAAAAAAAATCCAGATCAAAGTGAAAAGGCAGTTAATAAAACTATGCAGGAAACCCCTCAGTCAAAAATTTTAGCTAAGAAATTAAATAGAATGGTCCGCATTAAAAGAACTGCCAAGGGCGGTACATTAAACATCAGCTTTCAAGACGACAATGACCTCGAAAAACTTCTTAAAAGCTTAACTTAAGTAATCTAGAATACTTTGTAATTCCCGAAGGGCAGATATCTAAGCACTAACTTGCCAACTATCAATTTTGTTGGAACGTTACCAAGTAGGGATCTAGAATCTAGAGACGCTCCTGGGATTCTATTGTCGCCGCATACGAACACTTCGTCGTTTCCCACATAGACATCGACGTTTCCGGAAGTGGGTTCAAGATCGTATCCGTATGGTGCTTTGTCAGGGTTGAAGCCATTTGGGTTTTCGCTGTTATAGACAGTGATTTTGTCATTTTTAACGATCACATGATCACCAGGGAGCCCGACTACTCTTTTAATAAGCTGATCGCTGGTTCCATTTGGTTTATGAAACACTATTACATCACCCCGTTTTGGCATATATGACTTCTTCTCGAGGTTAGCGACGGTTTTATCTAACTTATAGATAATCAATCTATCGTTATTTTGAAGTGTAGGCTCCATACTTTCGCCATCAACTTGATATGACTGAAATACAAACATATTTAGAAGTATTGCCGTTGTGAGAGCACCGGCGAATAGTAATGCTGTAGATAGAAATTCTCTAAAAAACGGTTTCCCCGGATTAGGCGATTCAACGTTTTTAGATATATCTTGATTTTCAGATAGATTGTTTTCGGGACTATTCATATTAATTTATTGTATCAGGTAGCGTTTAACAATAAGCTATTTGCTATAATATTATTCATACCTTTTAAGAAATAATTTTTAACTAAAAAGTGTTTATATAGATAATGAGTTTGATTAAGAAAGAACATGGTGGGCGAGTGCCAAAAAACCGCTCAATTGATGGTTTTAGGCCGAATAACCCATTAATTGGGCAACCTGTAAGAGGTATTGGTCAAAGGAACCTCTCGGATTTTTCTGACTCCGGTGATTCACCGCAACAAAAAGCAAATTTAGAAAGCGTTTTTGAAGTACCAAATGCCACAGAAACAAAAATAGATAAACCTGAGCAACCTCAGAAAGAGAGAAAGCGCCGCATTAGGAAGGTTTTAAAAATTGGCGGAATGCTATTTGCAACTCTACTAGTGCTCGGGGTTTTAACTGGTGGCTATCTATTTGTAAAGGGTTGGATAGCTTCAAAGAAAATATTTAAGGGCGGGGGTAGTTCATCGACTCTCTATAGCACAGATATTGCTCCTGAAAAACTTAAAGGTGAAGGAGATGGACGTATCAATATCTTACTTCTTGGTAACAGTGGGGGTGACCATCCGGGGGCGGACTTAACAGACAGTATTGTTGTAGCTAGTATTGACCCTGTTGCTAAGGACATTGCGCTTCTCTCAATTCCGCGTGACCTATGGGTATCGGTACCAGGATACTGGTCTATGAAGATAAATGCAGCTTATGTCTCGGGCATGCAAAGTGCTCTAGATGATGGCAAGAATGAAGCCGACGCTCAAGAAGCTGGGTTTGCTACCTTAGAGGAGACTATCCAACAGTACCTCGGCATCCCCATTCATTACCATGCTCTTGTGAATTTTGAAGCTTTTCGTGAAGGTGTAGACGCAATTGGAGGAGTAGACGTTAATGTCGAGGAGGATCTCTACGACACCTTCATTATGGCCGATAATGACAATAACCCGTTGATTGCCAAGGCAGGTTTGCAACACTTCGATGGTCGACATGCGCTACTTTATGCTCAATCAAGGCATAGTACTAGTGATTTTGACAGAGGTAAGAGGCAGAGACTAGTGCTGATTGCTATTAAAGAAAAAATTCTCACTATAGGAACCTTTTCTAACCCTAATACAGTATCCAAGCTGATAGACGCACTCGGAAATAATGTTTCAGTTAATGCCACTCTTGGGGAGATTATGCGGATGTACGAAATAACTAAAGATATTCCCAGTTCGTCCATTGCTACTATCGGTCTCACGGATGAGACCAACCCCCTTGTAACAACAGGAAATGTTAACGGCCAGTCAATTGTTCAGCCGAGGGCAGGGCTAACAGATTTTAGTGATATACAAAGCTTTGTTAGAAATGCGCTCCGCGATCCTTTCTTGAAGTCCGAAAATGCTTCCATTGCAGTGCTAAATGGATCAGGAGTTGACAATCTAGCTACGCAAAAAGCGAATGAGCTAAAATCATACGGCTATAACGTCACAATTATAGATAGCGCACCGACTTCCGATTATCAAAAAACACTGATCTTTGACAATACCAATGGAGCTAAGAAATTTACTAAAAACTATCTAGAAAAACGACTTGGTGCAACAGTTTCTACTGATCCAATACCAGAAGGAATTGTAGCGCAGGCTGATTTTGTCGTAGTATTAGGTGCAGATGCAAATAGTCAAAATACCAGTAATTAATCCTACTTCTAGGATTGCAACAGTACTTCATACGATGTACTTGATATTGCTACCCGTACTGGTTATCGGCATGGTGTGGAGGGGTTTTAGCTGGATTGCAGTTCTGACGGTCTTGCTAAGCAAGTGGCGGATGATGGCCGTCAGACCCCGATATTGGTTGGCAAACATAAGAGCAAACTTGGTAGACATTATCGTAGGCTTATCTATTGTGGGGTTCATGAATGACTTCCCGAGGATACGGTACATGCTTATTTGGGGTGCAGTTTATGCCTTTTGGTTGATAGCTATCAAGCCAAGATCGTCTGTATTCATGATAGGACTTCAGGCAATTATAGCTCAGGGGCTAGGGCTCGTGGAGCTATTTGGATCGCATAGTCAGCTAAACCAAGTTTTCCTAGTATCTGCAGCGTGGCTAATTTGTTTTAGTTCGGCGCGACACTTCCTCAATAGTTTTGAAGACGATGCCAACAGGAGCCTATCTCATGTTTGGGGACTATTTGGAGCAGAAATGGCCCTGATATTGGGGCATTGGAATATTATTTACGCCGGAATCATACCTCAGATAGCCCTTGTACTTTCATTGATAGGCTATGCTTTGGGAATTGGCTACTATCTCCACAAAACTCGGGGGTTAAGGCAAGGGCTTCGTAATCAACTAATCATTTTTTGTGTGGTTGTAATTGTAATCATACTGTTGCAATCAAACTGGCAGGCACAAATTTACTAGGTGATTGGGGATTTTAAGATTTTTTTCAGTTTTTAATGTTTATACTAAAGCCATATGAAAATATCTAAATTCAATACTTCAATAAAGAATGCAACTCTAAAAAATTCAAAAACCTTAATACTGCTGATCTTCTCAATAGCCGCAGGGTTCTTTGGTGGTTACGCTGCAGTAAAATCAACGCAACCCGTGAATTCATTGATGAATGCCTCAAATGAGACAAAACAACAGATTGTCAGTACCGAGGAAGAAGTTTTTTCATCAATTGCTAAAGATGTCGGTGAAAGTGTTGTATCGATTGACGTGACAGGCGTAACCCAAACAACAAACTTCTTTGGCTACACAAATAATATACAGCAACAAGCTGCTGGAACTGGTGTGATAGTTAGTGATTCGGTGATAGTGACTAATAAACACGTCGTCCCAGCTGGAACTTCGAGTGTAACTGTGACACTAGCTGACGGTACTGTTTTGGACGCAAGTGTTCTTGCCCGAGACCCAAGAAACGACGTTGCTTTCATTAAAATTAGCGATACTAAGGGGAAGACTCTAAAACCAGCTCGCTTTGGCGACTCTTCACAGATCCAAGTTGGGCAAAAAGTGCTTGCAATTGGGAATGCTCTAGGGCAATTTCAAAACACCGTCACAAGTGGCATTATCTCTGGCTACGGCAGGAGCATCACGGCTGGGGATAATGGCGGAAGCGAAGACCTCACAAACTTGATACAAACAGACGCTGCTATTAACGAAGGTAATTCCGGAGGTCCGCTAGTCGATCTCAGCGGGGAAGTTATCGGCATTAACACTGCTATAACCAGTAGCTCGACAGGCCAGAGTTTAGGATTCTCGATCCCGATAAACGACATCAAGAGTCAAATATCAAGTGTTCTCCAAAAAGGAATTATCGAGAGACCATATCTAGGAGTTAGGTATCGACAAATAGACGATCGATTTGCCTATGTATATAACTTACCGGTAAAGTCTGGTGCCTATTTACCTCCATCTCAAGATGGGCAGAGCAGTGTTATCTCTGGTAGTCCTGCAGAAAAAGCAGGCCTTAAAGAGAAAGACATCATCACTAAAATTGATGACCAGCAAATTGATGATAAAAACGATGTTGTTTCGGTGCTAGGGAAGTATCAGGTTGGGGACACAATCACCCTGACCGTAATGCGCGACGGAAAAGAGATAAAAATATCTGTTACTCTTGGCACTACTCCTGCTCAGTAGATCTACAGAACACCTGTATAAAATCACGTTCTTCAACTAGCTTGAATCCATGTTTTTGGGCTAATATTTTAAGTGAGTGATGTTGTGGAGGCAGGCTCTCAGTGTAAACAGTTGTAGATTTTGAGTTGTGATTATCGAGTTGGGTAAAAAGCTCACGGTAAAGATCTAATCCATCTTCTCCACCAAAGATTGCTATGTCGGGTTCGTGGCGAGCAGCTTCGTTGATGGTGTGTGCATTCGGAACATATGGGAGGTTGGCAAGGATGATAAGTTGTGAGTTATTGGTCGTGAGTTGTGTTCTAATGGGCTCAAGAAGACTACCTCGGTGAAATGCAATTTTCACACCGTAGTTTCTCGCATTGTTTCGGGCAACTTTGAGAGCTGCAGGAGAGATATCAATAGCAAAGTAATCTCGAGTCTCTGGTTGTGATTTGCTAGCATCGAGTTTCTGTAATTCCAAAGCTGCCGTTATAGCCAAACAACCACTCCCGGTACCCACATCAATAACCAGACTTCTTCCATCTTCTATCTTCTGTCTTCTACCTTCTGTTTCAAGTAGAAGTTCTATCATCGTTTCAGACTCTGGTCTAGGCTGCAAAGTGTCAGGAGTAACAGCAAGCTCACGCCCATAAAATTCACTTTTGCCTAAAATATAAGCAACAGGTTCATGGTTCAGCCGTCTCGAAAGGAATTTATTAACCTCTTTTATCTGATCTAGGCTGAGGGTGAAGTCAGGGTTTGCAATTATCCAACTTCGTTCTTTTTTTAGCACGCTTGAAACAAGTATCTGAATATCCAATTCTGGAGTAGGTAGGCCTATGTGCTTCAAAGCTTTCGATGCTTGTTTCAAATATGATCCAAGATTGAGTTCCATAAGTTCAGCTATATTAGCTCTCGGAGCGGAGAAGATTGACCTCCGCTTTTTTAAGCTCGTCAATCAGGTCTTCTATATCTCCAGCTAGTGCTCCGGGTATATTTGAACGGCTGTAGCCGATACGGTGATCTGTGATGCGGTCTTGGGGGAAATTGTAGGTGCGGATTTTTTCACTTCTATCCCCTGAACCTATTAGCGCGCGGCGCTCGGCTGAAAGTTTGGCATTTTCTTCATCTATCTTGGCCTGCAACAGACGCGACCGCAATACGCCCATGGCCTTTTCTTTGTTTTTGATCTGCGATTTCTCATCCTGGATGGCAACAACCGTGCCCGTTGGAATGTGAGTTATCCGGACGGCAGAGTCTGTCGTATTGACTGATTGACCCCCGTTGCCTCCGGAACGGTATACATCGACACGCAGGTCGCTAGGGTTGATTATGAGATCGGTTTCTTCCGCTTCTGGTAAAACTGCCACGGTCACCGTAGAGGTGTGAATTCTACCTTGGCTTTCTGTCACGGGGACTCTTTGCACACGATGCACCCCGGCTTCTAACTTATAAGTTCCGTAAGCCTCTGGGCCAACAACTTTGAAGATTATTTCCTTAAAGCCACCGGCTTCTGAGTCACTGGTGCTAATTAAATCGATTTTGAAATTATGAGTTTCAGCGTATCGAGAATACATTCGGTAAAGTTCTGAAGCAAAAAGCGAAGCTTCATCGCCACCTGCACCTGCTCGGATTTCGATAATACAATCTCGATCATCCCGAGGGTCTCTTGGCAGCAAAAGCTCTTCAAGCTTAGAATTTAAGTCTTCAATTTTAGGTGTGAGATCCTCAATTTCTGATTTAGCAAGATCGGCCATTTCGCCACCGCCACCTGCAAGTTCTTCTGCTTCCTTTAGGTTTGCGGTGATCCGCTTAAGTTCGTCATATGTAGAAAGTACGTTTTCTAAGAAAGCCTGGCGTTTAGCAAGTTTGGGGTATTCTGGTGAACTAAAAATAGAAGGATCGCTGGTCCGCTTGGTGATTTCTTCTAATTCGCTCCGAAGCTGTTCTTCCTTATTCATTTCTTATCCCTCTTAACTACTAGTATAAACAAAAACCACGTCTTTTTGATGAGAACTTCAAAAGACGTGGGAAGTGTAGCTCTAGCTATTTCTTATTTGAGACTAGGCGGCCCATTTTCTGGGTTTCGTTTTGCTTGCTAGAAGTTTTCTTTGAGCCAGATTTTGCTCGAGCAAGCGCCTCAGCCTTTGCTTTTTCAGCAGCTTCTCTACGAGCCTTGAACTTATCAACACGACCTTCGATATCAACAAGCTTTTCCTGACCAGTAAAGAAGGGGTGGGAGCTTGATGAAATATGTACTTTAATCAATGGGTATTCATTTCCATCTTCCCATTTAGTGGTTTCTTCGGCTTTTGCGGTTGAGCGGGTTAATATCTTAAAACCATTATTTAAGTCTTCAAAGACTACAAATCTATAGTCTTGTGGGTGTATTTCTTTCTTCATCTAGTGAGTATCTCCTGCCGGTTAGCAACTATCTTTATTGCAGTCGGCTTAAATAGTGTATTGATAGATTTTACAACAGAGGTAGTTATTTGTAAATAGCTTGACGCAGATTGATGACAAAGGATACGCTATTCATATGAGAGTCATACACCCGAATGTTTATATGAAGCAACGGGAAAGACAAAAACGAAAATTCAAAAAGAAATTTATTAGATTCATCCCCATCTTAATAATTGTTGTCGCCTATATTACTATGGCTTTTCTCGTTCAGCCCGTATATACGCCTGAACAAAGAGACATTGGCGTCGAACATGAGAAAGTTGCCATTCAATGGCCCTCATCAGGTTCAGCGACTATAGGTGATAGCTTGAATGACTCATATCTAGCCTCTATAAATGGGAGTGTTTCGGTGCCAAGTGCGAGCACTATAAAGTTAATCACTGCACTGGTTGTGTTGAATCAGTTTCCACTGCCCCCAGATTCAAACGGGGAAGATATATATTTTAATGCCGACGATGTACGTGACTACAATGATATTTTGGCAGTCGATGGTTCAGCACTTTATGTACCTGACGGTGGGCACATAACCTATAGGCAAGCTCTAGACGCCATGTTAGTAGATTCTGCTAATAACATTGCAAATAAGCTCGCGAAGTGGGCGTTTGGAACGACGGATAATTATCTCAAAATTGCAAATGAATACATTGCTCAAATAGGTCTAAGGAGTACAAAAATTAGCGATGCTAGCGGGCTGAGTGTAGATACCAAAACATCAGCAGAGGACATGCTGAAAGTTGCAAAATTAATTACAGACTCACCAACCCTATCTACTATTGTCAAGCAGCAATCGTTCACATTTTTGGATGGACAGAGTGTGGCTAACACTAATAAACTTCTTTCAGACCCATCTGTTATAGGCTTCAAGACTGGGAATACAAATGAAGCAGGGTTTTGTCTTGTCGCTGGCAAAGAGATTGTGGATTATGACCAAAAGATAAAGATTTATGCTATTGTTTTCGGGCAACCTAGTAGGGATGAAGCAAATAGGGTTGTTACTAATCTATTCAAAGACCTAGAGTCAGGTTATCAAAACGTGAAAATTTACTCAGCTACCCAAGCTATTACTCAATTTAATTCACCTTGGGGTCAGGCTACCGAAGCTTCGACAAATGAAGACGTAGTTGTGAACCGCTGGAAGGGGCAGGGCATCTCGGGGGATATGAAAATTGAGCCGATACGAAAAGGTCTGAAAGGCGACAAAGTAGGAACAATAGAAATTTCCGGGAAATCTTACGACATAGTCCTAGGCGAAGATATCCCCAAACCGAATCTCTGGTGGAGACTAGTTCACGCCATTGACTTTATCAAAGAAAAAATATAGAATATACCTTACTATCAAAGAAGCAGTTTTGGAATTATTCCTCTCCTTGATAGCCGCGATGTACGCGGTCAAGGGGCGTCCAAAACGAAGTAAAGACAAGGAGTATTTATGGCTGCACAAGCAGTAGATATTAAGCAGTTGCTAGAGGCTGGTGCTCATTTTGGACACAAAACTAGTAGATGGCACCCAAAAATGGCTGGCTACATTCACAGCAAACGAGGTGACAACCACATCATTGATCTCAACTTTACCGTTGAAGGCTTTGAAAGGGCTATGAGTGCCGTAGAAACAGCGGTTTCAAAAGGCGGCCAAGTATTGTTCGTCAGCACTAAACGCCAAGCAAAAGATATAGTTAAGGCTGCTGCCGAAAAGGTTGGTATGCCCTATGTTACCGAACGCTGGCTTGGCGGGATGCTCACAAATAAGAACACCATCTCCGGCAGAATTAAACACCTCAAGGATCTTGAAGCCAAAATGGCTTCAGGCGAACTTGCCAATAGATATAACAAGCTTGAGGTTCAGAGGTTCCAAGAAGAAATCGATCTTATGAATAAGAAATTCGGCGGCATAAAAGAAATGAACGCCCGACCTTCAGTCGTTTTTGTGGTTGATATGAACGAAGATGAAAACGCGATTAGCGAAGCAAATAAATTAGGGATTCCTGTAGTGGCGCTTGCAGATACTAATACAAATCCAACGCTCGTTGAATATCCTATACCTTGCAATGATGATGCTGTAAAAGCTATTCAGCTTGCCTGTGATTACATAGTTTCAGCAGTAGAGGCAGGCAAAACAAAGCAAAAAACGACAACTTCAACAGAAAAATAGTTAACAATAAATAATAAGTATAAGGGAGTGGCTATGGCTGAGATTAGTATTGAATTGATAAAAAGACTTCGAGAGTTAACTGGTGTTGGGATAACTGACGCGAAACAAGCTTTGGTTGATGCCAAGGGAGATTTCGACGAAGCGCTTGAAGCGATGCGAAAAAAAGGCATGACTAAGGCCGAAAAAAGAGGCGAGAGAGAAGCTCGTAGTGGAGTGATCGGAAGCTATGTACACGATAATCGTATCGGGGTACTGGTCGAAGTTAACTGTGAAACAGACTTTGTCGCTAGAAATGAAAAATTCACAGATATAGTGAAAGATCTTTGCTTGCATGTCGCGGCATCGGCACCGGAATATGTTTCAACTGATGATATCCCTGCTGAAGACCGTGAAAAAATGGCTAAAGAATTTAAGGAAAAAGTTGTCGCAGAAGGAAAGCCTGCCGACAAAGCAGAAATGATTGTTGAGGGGATGCTTAAGAAATACTTTGCTGAACGTTGCTTGCTTGATCAGCCCTTCATCAAAAATCCTGATCAAACGGTAGGGGAATTTGTTAAAGAAGGAATCGCAGTTTTAGGAGAGAACATCGTTGTCCGACGGTTCAGCCGTTTGCAGCTTGGCGAAGTTAACTAGGCGTTTTGTCAAACATTTACTTGGAACCCATCAAAACAGATGGGTTCTTTGTTATAATTGTATTGCATAAATAAGGATCCATATGACTCCGCAATCAATTTTTGAAAATGCTAAGAAAGAGTTCGAGAAAGCTGAAGTGCACTTCCGAGACGAATGCAAAAAGCTAAGGACGGGTCGTGCTCATCCATCCATGATTGAGGACATCAAGATCAGCGCATATGGGGTACCTACTCCTTTAGCACATTTAGCTACTGTCACCACACCCGAAGCCCAGTTGATACAGGTTTCACCATTTGACCCAAACAATTTACAGGCTATATCTGACGCAATTAGGAATGATCAAGCATTAGGCTTTAACCCAACAGACGACGGTAGGGTAGTTAGGATACCAGTTCCGCCACTTACTACGGAAAGACGTCAACAAGTTGTAAAACAACTAGGTGAGAAAAAGGAAGAATGTTTTGTCACAATGCGTCAAGCACGCCACGATGCTATGGACAAGCTAAAAAAGCTAAAATCCGATAAAGAAATTGGAGAAGATGAGCAACAACGGGCCGAAAAACAGGTTGATGATGAGATGAACCGAGTAAAGTCTAGTGTTGAGGCGACTGCCAAATCCAAAGAGGCTGAGATAATGACCGTTTAACGGATAGGTCAAATTATCTGTTAAAATAACCCTAATCCTATGACAGCATTAAATGAACCATTAAAAATACCAAAACACATTGGTTTTATTATGGATGGGAATCGGCGATGGGCAAAAGAAAGAGGGCTCCCAGCTTTCAAAGGTCATGAAGAAGGTGTCTCGGCTCTAGAAAGAGTTGCCGATGCTTGTTTTGATCGAGGCGTTAAGTTCATGTCTGCATATACATTCTCAACCGAGAATTGGTCGAGAACGCAAGAAGAAGTTAGTTTTTTGATGGGGTTGGTAACAAAAGTTTTAACAAAATATCTAAAAAAATTTCACGAAAAGGGGATTAGAATAGTAGTACTCGGCACAAGAGAAAGGCTCAGTAACAAAGTTATTGACGCCATTAATAAAGCCGAAGAAAAGACCTTGAATAATAAAAATGGAACTCTTGCGTTATGTTTCAATTATGGTGGTCATCAAGAAATATTAGATATGTATAAAAAGATTCATCAAGACGGTGTCAGCCCAGATAATCTTTCTGTAAAAGATCTTCTGAAGTATGTTTATCACCCAGAAATTCCATCTTGCGATCTCATCGTAAGATCCTCGGGTGAACATAGACTTAGTGGTTTTATGCTACCAAGAAGCGATTACGCTGAATTTATTTTTGATCAAACATATTGGCCTGATGTAGATGCTGAGAAAGTCGATGAATATATTGCAGAGTATAACTCCCGGCAACGACGTTTTGGAAAGTGATGTTGTAAACTAGTACGAGATGGAAATACTTTTGCTAATTTTAGGGTTGGGTTTGTTTGTGGGCCTAGTAATAGTCCACGAATTTGGTCATTTTATTGTCGCCAGACGAAATGGTGTTCAAGTTGAGGAGTTTGGCTTGGGGCTACCTCCAAGATTGATGATTATTAAGACTGATAAACAAGGGACAAAATTTACTCTTAACGCTCTACCTTTAGGTGGATTTGTGAAATTAAAGGGCGAGCATGACGGCGATAAAGGAAAGCAAGAATTTGGATCAGCTTCATTTTGGTCAAAAACCAAGATTATTTTAGCCGGTGTACTTATGAACTTAATAACCGCGTGGGTTATGTTTACAATCCTAGCATTTATAGGGATACCTAAATTGCCGCTGCCCGGAGGAACAGAGCAGTTTACAATTAGTTCTGACACCAGGGTCGTGAGCAATAAGGTTTTGGTAGGCTATGTGGAGCCAAACGGGCCCGCAGATAAAGCAGGTATTAAACCAGGCGACAGAATAGAGTATATTACCGATTGCCAGAATTGTCTGGATATATTTACGGATCGCGAAATAATTTCTGATGCGCAAGATCTGCATGTCACTGCCCAAGCAAATGCCGGCACTACGCAGTACATATACACAAACCGAGGTGTTTCACAGGTAGAGTTAAGAACCGCAGAAGAGGTTGAAGCAAGTACCAAAACAGATAATCCAAAAGGCTATATGGGTGTGATTCCATACGACTATACGGTACAACGCTCAACCTGGTCTGCACCGATAGTTGGCGTAGGTTTGATTGGCCAATTTTCTAAATTAACTTACTCTGCCTTAGGCTCAACAATTACAAGCCTATTCAAGGGGCATGGGTCAGAGGCAAGTCAAAATGTCTCCGGGCCAGTCGGTATTTTTGTTGTCCTGCGGGACGGCGCTAGTTTGGGCGTTAATTATATTTTGCTGATTGTAGCATTATTATCGCTAACCTTGGCGATTATGAATACTCTCCCAATACCCGCATTAGATGGTGGGAAGTTGACCGTCATGGCAATATTTAGGATATTTAAAAGAGAACTGAAGCCAAAAACAGAAGAATTCATCCATGGAACAGGCTATATTGCACTACTGCTATTATTTGTTTTGATAACGGTAGTAGACGTGCGGAGATTCTTTTAGTGCTTGTTTTGAAAAAATTATCTAAATTGAAAGAACATCGAAATTTTAGAGTGATTTCGGAGATTATAATTGTTGGTCTCATTTATATTTTTGGGCAAATTAGCGTATCTATTCTCCTAAAAGGATTCAGTGTAGATTCGGAGCAAGAACTCTTAAGCAGACCTGGAGTTCTGACTTCCGCATATATCGTAGGTGGTACGGCTATATTGTTAGCGCTAGCTGTAATTTTGAAATTAACCAAAACTAAATTATCCGAGCTCAAACTCGGAAGACCAAAACTGAAAGATATAGGGTACGGTTTTCTTGGTTTTGGTGCCTACTTCATTATTGTTCGTATACTTCTTGCACTTATAGTATTGGTATTTCCTTCATTCAACGCTGATCAAGCACAGAATATCGGCTTGCAAAATGCTTCGTCTAATCTTTTACCAATTATATTCTTTGCTCTTGCCGTGGTACCGCCAATAAGCGAAGAGCTACTATTCAGAGGGTATCTCTACAATAAACTGATCAAAAACAAAATAAGTGTACTCACATCAGCACTCATTGTCTCTGTGATCTTTGGGGCGCTACACGGACAATGGAACGTGGCTATTGATACTTTCACTCTTTCGATGGTGATGATTTATGTTTTGCAATTGAGACCTAGCCTGTGGGCGACTATCACGATGCATTTCTTGAAGAACAGCCTAGCATTTTTAGTGCTGTTTATTTTTAGAATAGGGTAATGTAGACTACTAGGAGCATGAGTTTAATGAGACGCACATCATTTACCCCGATCAATATTCCGGCTTTGGCCGAATATATGATTATTCTCTAATTTTTAATATTACATAACTTTCGGAGTAAAAAATGCGCGTATCACAACTAATAACCAAGACAAGAAAAGAAGCACCAGCGGACGAAACCGCCAAGAATGCTCAACTTTTAATAAGGGCGGGCTATGTTCATAAAGATGCTGCCGGAGTATATGTTTGGTTGCCACTTGGTCGGAAAGTACTAAATAATATTATCCAAATAATTAGAGACGAAATGGATGCAATCGGCGGCCAAGAAGTCGTCATGTCGACTCTTCAGCGTAAAGAGGTTTGGGAGCGTACAAATCGTTGGGATGATGAGATTGTAGATGTTTGGTTTAAGACTACATATAAGAACGGCACAGAAGCAGGTCTGGCATGGTCGCATGAAGAGCAGATGGTAGACACTTTCCGTCAACACATCGACAGTTATAAGGACCTGCCTAAAGCAGCTTATCAATTTCAAAATAAATTGCGCAACGAAACGCGCGCTAAAAGTGGGATAATGCGGACACGTGAATTTATTATGAAAGACATGTACTCATTCGCACGAACTGAGGCAGAGCATAAAGAATTCTACGATAAAGTCACAGCTGCATATCTTCGTATTTTTGAACGTCTAGGAATCGGCGAGAGCACTTATTTTACAGTTGCTTCAGGAGGTGCATTTGCAGAATTTAGTCACGAATTTCAAACGATATGTGAAGCGGGTGAAGATGTTGTCTATATTGATGATGAAAAACATATTGCTATCAACGAAGAAGTAATGCGGGACGATGTACTTAAAAACCTTGGTGTCCAAAAAGATAAACTTCGTAAAGCAAAAACTGCCGAAGTAGGGAACATATTTAGTTTTGGAACTTCAAAAAGTGAGCCTTATGACTTTGTGTATACAGATGAAAATGGTGAGCAACAGTTCGTCGTCATGGGGTCTTATGGCATAGGGCCTGCTCGTGTGATGGGTGTGATAGTAGAGCATATGGGAGACGACCAGGGGATAGTCTGGCCTACCGAGATTGCTCCTTATCAACTTCATATAACTTCACTCGGCAATGACGATGCAGTGATCGCCGAAGCTAATAAAATTTATAACAATTTAATCTCAGCTGGATTTTCAGTTATTTGGGACGATAGAGATGTCTCAGCGGGTGAAAAATTTGCTGATGCAGATCTGATGGGAATGCCATACCGTGTTGTTGTTAGTAAGAAAACTATCGATTCTGAGGCATATGAGGTCAAAGTACGAAAAACGGGTGAGGTTTTGCAACTTAATTTAGATGAACTAAAAAAATTATTGGCAAAGTAAAAAAAGGGTGTATAATCGCCAGAGTATTTTTTCAGGATGGGGATTTCACTAGAGGGAGACATTAAATGGTAAAGAAACAATTTCATTTGACACAAGAAGGCGTAGACGAGTTAAAGAGCGAATTAAAATCTTTGATTGATCAGCGTGCTGAAGTTGCAGAATCTATTAGAGTGGCAAGAGAGCAGGGTGACCTAACAGAAAATGCAGAATATCAAGCTGCAAAACAGACTCAAGAAAGAGCAGAAACAAGGGTCTCAGAGATTGAGCATATTCTTAAGAACGTCTCCATAATTAAAAAGCCAAAATCAAGTGATAAAGTTGCTCACGGCTCAAAGGTTAGCCTCAAAAGCGCTTCTGGCAAAGAAAAGACATTCATTTTAGTTGGTACCGTTGAAGCAGACCCCCTAAACGGGAAGATATCGGACGAGTCACCGATCGGTAAGGCACTTTTAGGAAAGAAGATGGGTGAAGAGGTCGAGATCGTGACACCAGCAGAAACAACAGTGTACAAAGTAGTATCTATCTCATAACTCATGATTGAGTATGCAGATTTCCAAAAAATTGAAATTCGTGTTGGTGTAATTGTAGATGCTGAAGATTTTCCTGAAGCAAAGAAACCAGCGTACAAACTCAAGATTGATTTTGGTAATGCTATCGGAATAAAAAGTTCCAGTGCACAGATAACGGAGAATTATTCTCTAAACGACCTCAAAGGTAGAAAAGTATTGGCGGTTGTCAATTTTCCTGAAAAACAAATCGGGCCGTTCAAAAGCCAAGTTCTGACCCTTGGCACTGAAGACACGGCTGGTCATGTAATACTTGCTGACCCAGGGGAGAATAGCGAAGTCGGATCTATATTATATTAGCAAGTAGGGGGAACGGCATGTTATTAAACAAATTATTAATTCTTCTAATCGGATATTTTTCGGTCGCATTGATTACATGTATTTTGCATTTTTCCATATTCAGATCTACTAAGTCTACTGGGCTTAAACTAGCGCTATCATTGCCGTTAATTTATGCATTGATTTATGGATTTATAATTTTTGTGATTGAAAACGAAGGTCGGGGTACAGGTCTCGATGGTAGTTTTTCAGATTTTTTATCAACTTTGCCACTTTTCTTGTTTATATTTATTGTAGGATTTGTTTTCACTACACTGCCCATATATGTACTGCTTGCAATGAATATCAAGCCACGCAGTAAATAACTATTACCACTCATCCTCTTTACCCACAAGTGTAAACACTGTAATCTTATACCTATGGCAACTTTGAAAGATTTTAGAGATGAACGACTGAGAAAACTCGAAGAAATACGATCTTTGGGTGTTAACCCATTTCCTGCAAAAGCAAAACGTACTCATGGTATAAACTCGATCAAAGCTGAGTTTGGTAGCCTTGAAGGCAAGGAAGTTACTACAGTTGGCAGGATTCAGGCGATTAGAAAGTTTGGGAAGCTAGCGTTTATTGTCATCAAGGACGATGGCGACACACTCCAGCTTTTTATGAAAGATGATGGCACTGAAACTTCAGTCAACCGTGAAAATAGCGAACTATCAATGCCTGCAGAAATCGGTTTACTGGACAGTGGTGACTTTATTGAGGCAACGGGAAATGTGATAAAAACTCAAACCGGTGAAATGTCTCTCGAAATCAATAAGGTGAAGCTACTAACTAAGTCTCTCCGACCGATGCCAAATGCTACTGAGGGTTTCTCGGATAAAGAGCAGAGACTAAGGCGTCGCTATGTTGATATGAATGTTAATGAAGATGTTAGACAAAGGTTTATTCGTCGTAGTAAATTCTGGTCTGCAACTCGTGAATTTTTGAATCAAAAGGGTTTTCTAGAGGTTAATATCCCAGTTCTAGAGCACACTACGGGTGGCGCAGATGCTAATCCGTTTGTTACGCATATGGATTCTCTAGATCAAGATTTTTATCTCAGGATCAGCCATGAACTTCCATTAAAGAGGCTAATTGGTGGGGGATATGAGAAGGTGTACGACATCGGTCCAAGATTCAGAAATGAAAATTATTCTGAAGAACATCTTCCTGAGCATATTGCCATGGAGTGGTACTGGGCTTTTGCCAACTGGGAAGACGGCATGTCTATGATGGAAGAGATGTTTAAGTTTGTGTTGGAAAAAACTTTTGGGACTTTGAAGTTCAATGTTCGGGGTCATCAAGTTGATATGGGCGGAAATTGGGAGAAATGGGACTACGCCAAAGTAATTCAGGATCATTATGGTCTAGACGTATTTAAATGCGGTATTGAAGATGTAAAAAAGGTATTGCGAGAAAACAACCTTGAGGTAGAGAAGGCTGAGAACAAAGCTCGTGGGATCGATAAATTATGGAAAAAAGTCCGCTCAAGCGTAGCAGGGCCTGTATGGCTAATCAATACGCCGACCTTCATCTCTCCGCTTAGCAAGTCAAGCGATGATAGCCCAGATTATGTTCAGAGGTTCCAGGCAGTAATTGCCGGCAGTGAGTTGTGTAATGGATGGAGTGAGCTCAATGACCCTATAGATCAGTTAAACCGTTTTGTCGAACAACAAAATATGAGAGACGGTGGTGATGAAGAAGCACAGATGCTCGATATTGATTACGTTGAAATGCTTGAGTACGGAATGCCGCCAACCTGCGGCCTCGGATTCTCTGAGAGGGTTTTCTGGGTGTTTGAAGGTGTCTCGGCAAGAGAGGGTGTACCATTCCCACAATTGCGACATGAGATCGATGACACGACAAAGACCATCTACCCTGATATAAAATTATGATCTTAGAATTTCGCAAACTGGACAAATCTGCCAAGGAGCCAAAATATGCACACGAAAATGATGCAGGAATGGATTTATTTACTTTAGATAAATGTGTTCTAAGACCCGGTGAAATATCTAAAGTCAGAACAGGCATAGCCATGAACATACCGAGTGGATACGTAGGCATCATTAAGGATAAATCTAGTATCGCCTCCGCAGGAATCTCCACTTTAGCAGGTGTAGTTGATGCCGGGTATCAGGGTGAGATAGTAGTCGTAATGCAAAATTTGAATACGACGGACTATATATTTGAAAAGGGGCAAAAGTTTAGTCAAATATTAATTCACAAGGTCGAAAACCCAAAGCTGGTGTTGGTCAAAGAATTCGATGACGTTAGTTCTAGAGGCTCAGGCGGCTTTGGCTCAACAGGCACAGTTTAATTAGTGTATACTTTTCATCATGAATAATAATTTTGCAATTCTCAAGAAATGGCTCAGGATTGAAAGATCATTCCCGATAATACTTATAGTATTCGGGTTACTTGCTGTGGGCGCCTCAATGATGATTAACATCGAGAAAGTTGGTTTATTACAGCATCCTGAGAATAAACTTGTTTGTGATCTTAACCCAGTGTATTCATGTGGCAAAGTTATCGATAGCAATCAATCAACCCTTGTCGCTAGCATACCGAATGATCTTATGGGAATAGCCATATTTGCTCCTATCATCGCAGTTGGAGTTAGTATGTTAGCTGGTGCTAAGTATAAGAGATGGTTCTGGCGACTTTTCTTGGCTTGTATGGCTGCATTTATGCTAGGAGTAGCATGGCTCTTCTATCAATCAGTCTACGTCATCCAAGCGCTATGTATATTTTGTAGTACGGTATGGATAAGTGGACTCACGATTACTACCGCATTATATGCTTGGGTCTATGATCAAAAACTCTTACCAAATAGATTCCAAAAAATGCCAATTGCTTCTATTAAAAGGAAAAATATCATCGGTATATGGATTATTATTATTCTAATCGCGGCAGGACTCATAATTACACATTTTTGGTACTACTATGGTCAATATTTTGGCGTAAAATAGCTGTATTTTCTACGGCAGACTAACGTCACATATTTAAGGTAAGCTTGTTGATATGAAACAAACGCATGCGTTAGGAATTATGGCTGATGGCAATTCCGTATTTTTAACAGGCCCGGCTGGGTCAGGCAAGACGTTTGTATTGAATGAATTTGTAAAATGGGCAAGAAGTGATGGTAAACATGTGGCAGTGACCGCAAGCACTGGTCTCGCAGCTACGCATCTGGGCGGGAATACAATACATTCCTGGGCTGGAATCGGGATCCAAGATGAGCTGAATAAACGAATGGTTGCGGAAATGAGCAAGACACGACGCGAACAAATAGAGTCGGCAGATATTCTTGTAATTGATGAAGTTTCGATGCTACACGATTACCGTCTTGATATGGTGGAACAAGTATGTCGGGATGTGCGCGGTGATTCGTCCCCCTTTGGTGGTTTGCAAGTCATATTATGTGGTGATTTCTACCAGCTTCCACCGATTAATCGTGATGATGGTAGGCAGGGTAGGTTTATCATTAATAGTGAGGCATGGGAAAATTTAAACCCAGTCATATGCTATCTCGAAGAGCAACATCGTCAAGAAGATGATCAATTGCTCGAAATACTCACTGCACTTCGCCGTAACGACCTCCGTCGTCGTCATGCTGAAGCTCTCCTGGAACGCAAAATCTTTCGTACACCTTTTGATGAAGTGGTTACGGAACTTTACACAAGAAACGTCGATGTCGACAATATTAATGCGCAGAAATTATCTGGAATTGAAGGAGAACAGCATGAATATGAAATGGTGGGGACGGGGCGAGCAAGTGGGCAAGAAACTCTGAAAAAAAGCTGTCTCGCGCCAGAATTGTTAACGTTAAAAATGGGGGCGTTTATTATGTTCGTTAAGAACTCACCAGACAAAAAGTATGTCAATGGCACACTTGGGACGGTTGTGGGGTACGAACAGTTAACAAATTATCCCATCGTCAAGACTCACGATGGTCGAACTGTGACTGCCAAACCCGAAACCTGGGAGCTTCGAGACGGTGAAAAAAAGATTGCCAGTATTAGCCAGATTCCTTTGCGACTGGCCTGGGCGATAACTGTTCATAAGAGCCAAGGTATGACGCTTGATGCTGCACATGTTGATTTGTCAAAAGCTTTTGTGCCAGGTATGGGCTATGTAGCTCTAAGTAGGGTGCGATCGTTAAAAACTCTGACCTTAGGTGGGTTGAATAAGATATCCCTACAAATGCACCCAGAAGCAAAAGAAATAGATACCAGATTAAGGAATAAATCAGCTCAAGACGCAGAAAGATTAGCACATCTTGAGGGGGAATGGGCTAAGTTAGCTAAAAGAAAACCTAAGAAAAAACAGAAAAGCAAGGTGGCCTGGGAAGCAAAGCTTGCAAAAATGCGTGAAACTCACCCCAATGCTTATACCCCCTGGAAAGATTTGGATGATATGAGGCTTATAAGAAAAGCAACAGAAGGCCGCAGTATTGCAGAGCTAAGTAAAGATTTTGGCCGGCATGAAGGGTCGATCAAGGCTAGGCTGGATAAGTTGCTTGGGGACTGGGAGCTTAAGAAAGAGTAGGCGTTGCTAAACAATTAAAAAGCATTTACTATTAATTCATATAAGGGGATATCAAATGACTAAAGTAGTGAACAATGAAAGTAACAATGCAAAGGCAGAGAGTGCTAGAGCACCACTTCCCTCAGCAGCATTAGACACTGGCTCCTCTACTTCACCAATAAAACCAGCAAACAACTTTGCCTCTGTTAGCTTAATTCTTGGAATAATCAGTATTTTCTTCACTCTTGTCTCAATCCCAGGCTTGATAACCTCAATTATTGCTTTGAGGCAACTATCTAAAAATGGGGAATCAGGGCAGGGTACTGCTATTGCGGGGTTAGTTCTTAATATCATTGGTTTCTTTATTGGTATATTTTGGTTAATAGTGATTGGCGCTGCGATACTTTCTGCGAATAATGTAAATACGGGGGTATAAATCATGGGAACAGTGGTAATAACTGGCCTAAGCTCTGGTATCGGTCAGGCAGTTCGAGATTATTTTGTACAAAATGGATGGCGTGTTATTGGGGTTTCTAGGCACATACCGCTAGAACAAGAAGGTTACGAAGCTGACCTTTCGATGCTTGAGTCAGTCGAGCCTCTGGCAACCCGAATCGGTGAAGAGTGCAAACCGATTGATGCATTTATTCATATTGCTGGTGTTTGGCACGATGAGAGTGGTGTCCTTGCGGGAAAAAAGTTTCATGAGTTTTCTACTAAACAAATAATCAATACCATGAATGTAGGAGTGACTAGCGCGATGATTCTTAGCGCCAGACTTATACCATTCATGAACCAAAACTCCAAAATGATATTCATATCTGGAACATTTCAAGACGGTGGTGCGAACTGGTTACCATATTTTACAAGCAAGAAATCTTTAGAAGTATTCTTGAAAGGATTGTCGGAAGATGAAACAGGTAACGTCAAAGTAATCGGAGTTTCACCTGCCGACACTGCAACAGAAAGCTACAAGAAATTCTACCCCGAACAAGTTAGTCAAGCTCAGTCACCTGAAAGTGTAGCAAAGGTATGTTTTGATTTGGCAATTGACCAACTCCCTGCCGAAAGTGGCGTGATACTCGAAGTCCGTGATGGTCGTGTTATCTAGGTAAAACACACGATCTTATATTTTTCCTGTTCAGATTGACTTAAGCTTAATCTCTAAAATGCTTTCGCATAATTAAGTTGTACAACTGGTCGGCTTAGAAGTATACTTATTGTAATCGGAGCGAACAGTGCTAGAAGTAAAAAGTATAAGCAAAACATATGGCAAAAAGGAAAATCGCTTTAAGGCGCTCGATAATGTGTCTTTTGATGTGTCTGAAGGCATGACGGTGGCGATTATTGGCAAGAGCGGTTCTGGAAAGTCAACGCTCATGCACATCATGAGCGGTCTTGATAGTGCTGATAACGGAAAGATACTTTTTCATGGTAAAGATATCCAGCAAATGAAAAGAAAAGACTCAGAGAAGTTCCGAGCCAAAGAAATGGGTTTCATTTTTCAATCTTTCTTTATAGAGCCCAACCAGACCGTATATCAAAATGTAATGCTTCCACTTGAAATTGGCAAAGTAGGTATGAGGCGACGTAAAGCCATGGTCCTAGAAGCCCTAGAAAGCGTCGAACTGCTAGATAAACAAAAAAATCGCGCACGTGATCTTTCTGGTGGTCAGAAACAACGGCTAGCAATTGCTAGAGCAATAGTTCACAAACCAAAGCTAATATTTGCTGACGAACCCACTGGCAATCTGGATTCGCAGACAGGTGATAAGGTTATGAATTTACTATTCAGCCTTAATAAAAACCTAGGTAGTACTTTGGTCATCGTGACTCATGATCGAGAGCTTGCTCAAAAATGCCAAGTTAGGATTGAGATAGCCGACGGACGTATAAAGGCAATAACTAAGCCAAGGACCGGAACCCAAGTGGTGACTTCTAGGAAGGGTTTGGCGCCTAAGCGTAGCCCTAGGAGGATTATGTAATGCGCTATTATGACCTAATTCGCAGAGCTTCGAGGAGTTTACAGAGTGCTAAGCTAAGGACTTTATTAACGTCATTGGCAATAGCCGTAGGTGGTTTTAGCCTCACGATCACTTTGGCTGCAAGCAACGGCATCACGAATTATGCAAATCAGCTCGTAAGTTCAAATTTTGACCCTACAGAATTATTAGTCGCTAAAGATTTTCAAATCTTTGGGAAAGACCAGACAAAAGGCCCGAAGGAATATGACAGCACAACTATAGGCGAAGGCGTGAATAAACTTAAGACTTTATCGCCAACAGATATCGAAGCAATTTCTGCTGTTGATGGCGTCCAAAGAGTGAAGGAGGCATATCAGCTAAATCCACTGTACGTCACTCGTGACGATAGTTCAAAGAAATTCGATGTGTCGATTGAAAGTTATAATTCTGCCCAGAAACCAGTGGTAGAATACGGGTCTATCCCTGATGGAGAACTCGAAAATGGTCAAGTTGTACTTCCTAATGACTATCTCGATGCTTTAGGCTTTACTAGCGCAGAAGATGCTGTAGGAAAAAGTATTATTGTTGTATACCGTAAGAATTCCGCCAGCATTCCATCGGCCACTGAATTGCAAGATGCTCTGCAGGCTAGCGGTGGGGATGTTGTAGCCGCTACTTCGGCATTGGCATCAAAAGGTATCGAATCTAAGCAGTATAAACTTACAATTGTTGCTGTGACTAAGAAGGCTGCCACCGAAATCAGCATCGGTACCAAACCACTTCTAGTCGGCTATGCACAAGCCAAAGAAATGAATGAATATTCTACGTTCGGTACGGCCAATTATCAAAAATATATTATCGCATTCGTAAAAGTAAAAAATGGTGATCAAAAATCAAACCGCGACACAGTGCAATCTAAACTTTCTGAAATGGGGTACAACGTTCAGAGCGTAGAAGATACCCAGGCCTTCTTACTAAATATAGTTAAGTATCTAACTGTTGGGGTGAGTGTATTCTCGTTAATAACCTTAATAGCATCAATCTTTGGGATTGTTAACACCCAATATATTAGTGTGTTAGAGAGAACTAGAGAAATTGGTCTGATGAAATCTCTTGGGATGAGAAGGAAGGATATTAGACGCCTATTCATTATCGAGGCTGCATGGATTGGTGTAATTGGTGGCGCGATAGGTACGCTATCAGGATTTGTGGCGTCATTAATAATTAACCCAATATTGTCGAGAACGCTTTCTTTAGACAAAGGAAATGAACTTTTGGTAAACCAACCCATTCAGATGCTATTGATCATACTAGCACTGATGCTTGTAGCAATGTTAGCGGGGCTAATGCCGGCGATGAAAGCTGCTAAACTTGACCCAATTGAAGCACTCAGAACTGAGTAGCTAAGACAGCAATATCCTAGACCCACCCAAGGACCGACTAAAGTAGGAATCATGACTAATGTAAATCACGGAACCATTAAATTTTGAGAGAGAGTTTTCTAACTCCTCAATACTCGGTAAGTCTAAGTGATTCGTAGGTTCATCAAGTATCAGCAAATCAGGTTTCCGTATAAGCATTCTAATTAACTGAATACGTGCCTTTTGGCCTCCGCTTAGCTGAGACACTAAAATATTTGAATCTGTATCTGGATCAAACAGATAACCCGCCATAGTATTTTTAATAGTTTTATCGTTTGCGGGAATTTTTGAGTTAATGAGTATATTTGAAATTACTTCGTAAAGTGACATGCTCAAGAAAAGGTCAGGAATCTCTTGGTGATATACACTTAATTTTATCTGATGATGTGCGGTAATAGTGCCTTTGCCAATTAACGTATTCGGCATCTGACCGCTAATAGTCTGTTCGATTGCTTTTACGAGTGTTGTTTTCCCACTTCCATTTCTCCCGACTATTTGTAACTTTTCACCAGGTCTGAGTGAAAAGTTAAGATTTTCAAAGAGCGGGACACCATCATAGCCAAGCGACAACTTCTCGATGCTAATTAATTGTCCGTAAGTATCGCTACTGTGCATGTTTAGCTTAATATTTTTTGACTTATATCGGTCGTATTTTTCGATTA
>JAGQMS010000006.1 GCA_020428535.1 Candidatus Saccharimonadota bacterium | reverse complement strand
TCTCAGTTATTGACAGATACAGAATGCAGGGAAGTGAAACGTCAAGACAGATTACTGAGTATGTTGATTCTAAAGCGTATGGTGTCGGTAATTTACCAAAAGAACACCAAGATGTTTTCTGGGGTGTGCTGTTAGCTACGGTTGGTGACCAAAATATGCTTACCGCTAACTACGGTAATCAGATTCGTAACCATTTAGCAGCTTTAGCAAATGATAAGGAAGATCGGAACATGCTGAATGTTCTTGATAGTATAATTCATAGCAGACAAGAACAGTTAATGAGGGGTGGGGTTGATGTAGCTGAACGGAATAATTTGGCTGTTTATATTGAAAACACACGCAACTCAATTATGAAAAAAGAGCACTCATCTAGTACGGTCGGCAGAACAGTAACTTCCGTTTTACGGAGCATGCAGCTTGGGCTATTACCTCCGGGTGATTCTAGGCGATCAAAAATCCTCGAACAAATCACAGCTGATTTGACTGCTCAACAGCAGTGAGGTCTGTTATATTATCGAACTTGAACTTCGGTGCGAGTAGTTGTTCGGCCTGTAAATTTCTTTACTTTGCGTTGTACGAAGTGAACCACACCATCTTTAGCGGCGTGGATAGTAAAGTTTCTGCTCATAAAAGTACCTTCACCAGGAACTTTAGTTTGACCTACCTGACGAACAAGAACTTCGCCCTCATTGACTTTCTGGCCACCAAAGCGCTTTACGCCAAGTCGCTGACCGGGAGAGTCTTTAACATTCTTAGTTGAGCCACCGGCTTTAACCTTTGACATTCTTCTATTTCCTCTTTCTTAGCTAAAAAAGTAAATTAACTTCGGTAAAGTATAGCAAGTATTGGCCCCATTTGCAATACCTTAGAAAATAAAACCTTTACGTTGAACAGATGAGCGTTTACAATAGTGCTAACGATTACTAATTGGGGTGAGGCAATGGACGAAACTAATCAACAAAATGAACAAAATCAAAATGAAGCTTTAGCATATGAAAATATAGAGCAACCACAGTCTGTGCCGGTCACTATAAATGTAACTGGGGCAAGTGATGCCCAAGAAAACCAAATAGAAGAACCCAATTTGGAGGAGGCGGAGAAAGAAGTTTTAGATGCTAACCCACAAACATCAAACGAGGAACTTGCTGAAGTACAGTCTGCGCTACAAACCTTTGAAGCTAAAGCCGACAATGAAGAAGTTCAGGTAGATGAAGGATTGCCTCATGGGGAAGAATCTCCGGCAGCTGTAGGGGTTGATCCGATGGAACAAATTCAAGCCCAAGAAGCAGAAAGTATGTCGAGTTTACAAAATAGCACCACTTCAGATTCCTCTGAGATGCCCTCAGGCGAGACCAGTGACGAGACTCAGGGTGGTGAGACTGAAAGCCTTAACGAAAACAACCAAATTCCTCCCCAAGCAACAGAAGATAAAGATACAATGATGTCGCTTGAAGCTGAGCCGACTATGAATAACGAAGAAGCAGCTAAAGAATCAATTGCGGAAACGCAAGCCCAAGAACCAGTCGAAGAAGATGCTGTGGTAGCGCAAGAAGTTAGTACAAATAGTGCCATGGACGAAATTGTGGCACCAAGTGCCGTAGCTGCTGCTGAAGCCGCAGGGACTGCAGGCTCCAATGCAATTACTGGTACGCCAGAAACAGCTAAGACTGAAAATGCACAAGTTATCCAGGCTGATGTGAAGCCAGCAAAAAAACCATCATCAAAGCGTGGACTCTTGGTAGCTATCGTAGTGCTAGTCACATTGCTACTTGCCGGAGGTGCTGTAGCATATTATTTCCTGCAACCGAAAGATAGTAATAACACAGAGAATAATAACTCTAATTCCGGAAATACTTCGAATGTCCTACTAGATACAAACACGACTTCAAGCCCGGGTGACACTGTCGAAGCCGCAACTTTAGACGACTACAAAGCATCTTGTGGAGGTGGAAAGGTTACCAATGCTTCTGCCTATGCTGGAGATAGTCCACATAAAGTTGTATTTTTCGAACAAGGTAGTGACTCAAAATACGCCATGAGCTTAGTTGAATTTGCAGATACTACATGGGCTGCTGACTCAAAAGACGTCACTAGTGGCCAAGTTGTAGTATGTGTGAGCAGAAAAGCTGGGAGTGAAACAAAACTAAAAGCATGCCCAATCACTGATCCTGAGACCAAGGTCACCGTTGATGTAGACTATTACTCTACTACCTACGATATTGCAGTATATAATGCCCAGACGGGTGAGAGTCTGGGCACTTTCGAGTCTGCCAGCACAGACACGGTTTGCCCAACTACGGCGGTCTATGACAAAGCAGACCCCATGATCTTCGCTAGTTACGATCTTGCGGATGTGGAGTCATTAATTAAAGACATTGTTACAAAAAAAGTCTGAGAAATATCTCTAAATTTTCTCTAACACTACTAATTCGCGACCAACTATTTGGTCTTCACGGTGATAGATCAGATCATCAAAATTTACATGCTTGAAATTTACTCTTTGCCAACCAAAAGCCTCTATTTGAGCTAGGCAGGGGAGATGAATGATTTTTTTGTTGACATGCCATGCGGGCATGGCAATAGCAGCCCTAAGACCTGAACCGGCTTGAGTTGATAAGTTCTTGAGGAAAGCTTTCATCACAGTGTTCGATGCCTGAACTGACTCTTGGAGTTGTTTATCGCTAGGTAGGTGGGCAAAGGGAAGCCCCAAATATCCTTCGCATGCAACAACCGTACCTTCCTCGAATTTCCATTGATGGTTCGTGGCATCACCAACTTCAATACGTACATAATTGTCTATGCGCCACTTTTCTCGAATCCACTTTAGATTGGCAATAGAATAATCTACCATTCTGGGTTCTATGTCAGTACCGTATGCGTTCATGCCCATTAGAGAAGCTTCTTGAAGTACCACTCCTGTACCGCAGAACGGATCGAGGACAGTTTCTGGCGAAGTATTACTTGAAGCCAAATTTATTATTATTTGGGCTAACTTAGGAGGGAGCATTCCAACGCGCGAATCGCGCATTGGTCTAGCTTGGTCTCGAGCAGTGTAGCTTTCGATATCTTGAACAAAGTTGGTTCGGGCGACTATAGTTTTGCTTCCGTCTCTGTAAAAAACCAACTCCCAACCGTTTTCGTGAGTTAGTTTATTGTGCAGTATTTGAGGGGTTGAGATCTCTAGGGTCTTATTCGGTACAATTCTAACTGGTCGGCCTGTAGTTTTTATAGTCTTCTTAATACTTAAACTGGTTCGTTCCAGCATCTTGGTCGACACACGAAGGCCATAAACACTCAGACCAATTGTTAATTTTCCTTCCGGAACATATTGCGAATGTTCTTTGCAAGCTGGCAAGAGAAACTTCTCAATTTCAAACCAATCGGTAGTATCAAGAATTGTCAGTACAGTGCCAAGCTTGATGACGCCACCAAGTCGAGCAAAGGGAACTGCTCCAGCTGAGATATCGAGCAAAGCTCCACCCCCGTGAAGAGGATGTATTTTTTCTGCCCCGAAAAGACTCTCTAGCTCTGCTAGACCTAAGGCCGGTTGTCTTCCTAAAATTGCTATTGATTGCATAAGATTTGTAAGAACAGGGGAGGAAGGGGCGCGCTGCGCCTACTGGGCATCCAGCAGCAAACAGGACCCAATAAGCGTGCAACGCCCCTTCCATCACCCTGCATGTCAGCAACCTCCCGTTGCCACTAAGGGTTGTCCGCTCAGGCGGCTGACGATTGTTATTATACCTCTAAGAATACGAAACTGGTATACTGAATTAAGTCCTATACCTTCAGGTAGATTCACGAAAACGGGGAGAAGACTCTCCCGTCGTCGCTTCCCGGACGCTTCGGCATGTGAACATCTGCTCGTGTAGCGACTAGGGAGGAGACTCCCGCCCACCCGGGTCGTACCCTAAAGCTATGAAATTAAGATCTTTCAAACTCTGGCTAAATATCGTCACAATCATCGCTTTGGCGGTGCTGATTTTCGTATCAAGGCATCAGATTGTTGATGCTTTCGAAAAACTTGTAGACCTAAATTATTTTTGGTTGTTGATGATAATCCCTCTACAAATCGGAAATTATACATCAGTAGCGAAGTATTATCAGACATATCTGCGTGGGCTTGGTGAAGATATTAAGTTCTCGCCACTGTTCAAGCTTGCTTTAGAACTAAATTTTGTGAACAATGTTTTTCCAAGTGGTGGAGTGAGTGGTTTTGGATATATCGGGATGCGACTTAAAGATGAAGGTATTAGTACTTCCAAAGCTACGCTGACGCAAGTTATGCGCCACACACTAACTTTTCTGAGCTTCATTGTCTACATGCTTGTGGCGCTATTGGTGCTGAGTCTTTTTGGAAATGCAAGCCGGTTCATGGTCCTTGTGAGTTCTTCGATTATCAGTTTGATACTAGTCGCCACAGCTTTGGTTGTGTTTGTAATTTCAAGCGCATCAAGAGCGAGAAAATTCGTGGCATTTTTGCCAAGAGCCATCAACAAGGTGGCACGAATTATCTTAAGAGGTAGGCTA
This sequence comes from Candidatus Saccharimonadota bacterium, assembly GCA_020428535.1. Classification (GTDB taxonomy): domain Bacteria; phylum Patescibacteriota; class Saccharimonadia; order Saccharimonadales; family JAGQMS01; genus JAGQMS01. Next base: position 38,104 of record JAGQMS010000006.1, on the reverse strand, counting down.
CCCAGAATTAACATTGAAAGGATTGATCATCTAGTGTCTCAGCTCCATGAGGACTATCTTGTAATCCATCGTGATTGGCGACTGCTCCGTCGACCATTTTTTTGGACTTTGATGATGAACCTAACTGAGCTTCTGACAATCAACGTGGTATATTTTGCATTTGGCCAGACAGTAAACTTTGGAGCGATTATTATCGCTTATGCTGTTGCAAATATTGCTGGATTAGTTGCAGTATTACCGGGTGGTTTTGGTGTTTACGAAGGTTTAATGACTGCCGTTTTGACGGGTTCAGGTATTCCTAAAGCATTGGCGCTATCAGCAACACTTGTATACAGAGTGCTGAACATGTCGATCTTTTTGCCAGTCGGCTTCGTACTTTATCAGATCGGCCTGAGGGGTAGAAAGAATGAACCAAGACCCAATCTTTAGCCCCTCCGAATTCGTTGATGTATTTAACCAATCAATAGAGTATTCCTTTCCATTTGTCACTGTTGAAGGAGAACTAAGCAATTTTAGGGTTTCAAAGAACCGATGGGTTTACTTTGACCTCAAGGATGATGAAGCAACAGTAAAATGCTTTGGAACGGTTTATATGTTGCCAGGTCCACTTGAAGATGGAATGCTCGTGAGGATAGTATGCTCTCCGAGACTGCACCCACAATTTAACTTTTCTCTTAATGTGCAATCGATAACTCCTGTAGGAGAGGGTCAGCTCGCAAAAGCAGCTGAACTTCTTTTCAAAAAGCTTGAAGCAGAAGGTCTATTCTTGGTGGAACGAAAACGAGAAGTTCCGTACCCTCCGGAAAGTATATGCTTAATTACGTCACTAGGGTCGGCAGCTCATGCTGATTTCATGAAGATTACTGCCGAACGTTGGCCTGCTTTAAAAATTTCAACTATTGATAGCTTGGTTCAGGGCGCGAATGCTCCTGAACAGATCGTTGAATCAATCGATAAAGCTAATAAAAGTGGGATTAATTATGATGCAATAGTCTTGATAAGAGGAGGCGGTAGCGCTGAAGACTTGGCGGCTTTTAGTGACGAACGTGTAGTTAGAACAATTTCGGCAAGTCGAATCCCAACTTGTGTAGCAATTGGACATGAAATTGATGAATCGCTTGCTGAGCTGGCCTGTGATCTTCGAGCATCGACACCTAGTAATTTGGCTGAACTGCTTGTACCCGACAAACAGACAGAGCAAAATTGGCTGAGAAATTCTAAAATGCAAACATCTTTGGCGCTTGGTTCTGTAATTAAAAGGGCAAAAGATTATCTTTCTAATGCAAATAACTTAATCAATTCAAGGATGGCCAGAATGTTTAGCACTGAAAATGAACGGCTAAATAGTTATTCCGAAAGACTAAAACTATTGAACCCAAAAACCATATTAAAACGAGGCTATGCAATGGTGAAAGACAAGAACGGAAAGCTTATAACAAAAGGTGCTAACCTCCAAAAAGGCGAGTCGGTTGATATAATATTTACAGATACATCAAGAAGGGCAGAGATTATATGAAACGAAGCTACAGAGAGCTAAAACTTGAATTAACCGAACTGCTTGATTGGTTTGAGCAGGATGATCTTGATATTGACTTAGCTATCGAGAAGCACGCAGAAGCAGAGAAACTGATTGAGCAATTGCAGACTTATCTTACAGAGTCTGAAGATAAAACTGCAAAGACAAAGCGATCTAAAAAAAGCGACAACTAGTAGAAAAACTCATTTTTGTGATAACATAAGCATTATGCAACCAGAGGTGCAACAACAAAATACTAACCCATCCCAACCTACTAATCCGGTAGTCGCGAACGCATTTCAAAGTTCGGTGCCAACAGATGCTACTCGTCAGCAGGTAGTCAGCCAATCGCAAATTCAGTTACCAAAAGATAAAAAACCTTTTTCTGGTCTTATGGTGACAGTTATATTGGTCGTATTGCTAATTGCTTCACTTGGCTTTGGCATATGGGCATTTATGGGGATGCAAGACTATAAGACAAAATCAGATCAGAAATCTACAATAGCTGTAGAAAAAGCGCTTGCTGATCAAAAAGTTCAACTTGAGGCTGCGGCTGAAGAAAAGGCCAAGTCGCCTTATGATTCATACACTGGGCCTTCAACATCTGGGAGTATTAAATTTGATTATCCTCGAAATTGGAGCGCCTACATAATTGAAAATGAGCAAAGCAATACCCCTGTAGAAGGATACTTTTACCCTAAATTTGTTCCTGACATTATGAATGTCGGTACGGCATTTGCATTACGAATCGAAGTTTCGGATTCTTCCTATGCCGACACATTAAAGCAGTATGATGCAGATATTACCCAAGGTAATATTAAAAGCGAGCCTTATGTATTCCCATCTGTTTCTAACGCAATTGGCTCAAAGCTCACAGGCTCTATCAAAGAGGGGGCTGAGTCTATTCAAGGGACCTTAATCCTAATGCCGTTGAGAGATAAGACAATAAAACTATGGACTGAAAGTAATAGCACGTTCTTAAACGACCTAAATACAGCAATATTGCCTAGCTTTACGTTTGTACCCTAGTTTTTATAACTCCGTTCTTGCTTATGCTATGACACGAACTGAGCGTCATATATACTAATTAATATGAATTTGGAGGGTAATAACCAGAGAATGGCCGAGATTCTTGCATTGGCCGATGCTTTGCGCACCCCACTACTTCAGCTTCACTTGAGTAGTGAAGGTGTTCAAGATCCGTATGCGCTAAAAATTATTACTGAACATGCTCTAAGAGATATTGAAGCTTTCATTACAACGTACTCTTCTTATGATCGTGCGCAATTACAGATGTCACCGATATCATTAGGGGCAATAATGACTGATGCTGCCGAAAAGGTTAAACCGTATGCAAAACTGAACGGTATCAGTGTCGGAGTTGATGACCACAGTAAACACCAGCTTGTTTTGGGTGTTCCAAGCCGGCTATTGCAGGGTTTGGAATTGGTAGCAAAGACGATGTGTGATTTCAACTCAGACTATAAAAATCCTGAGATTATGTTTCGCGCAGATACGAGGCATGGATATCCGAGGGTAGGTGTGTATAGGGAAGATATTGACTTGAACGCTAGTGATGTGGCTGTAGCAAAACGTTTGCTTGGAGGAGTTCAGGTTAACGCTGGTCAGTTCAAGCAGTTAGCAGCGCTTAGGATGGTGATCGCTAGCAAACTCCTCGAACCACTAGGGTTAAATCTTAGAAGTGCGAAATCTAATGGAGACCACGGGTTGGCACTTCAGCTTTTCCCAAGTACTCAAATCGGATTATTTTAGTTTAAAATGACGACAATATTCATTATTGAACCTGATAAGATTCTTGCATCAAAATATTCCGAAATACTTGGCGGCAAGAATAGGCAATTAGTCAGTTTCTCGACCGCGCAATTGGTGGTGAAAGCTCTTGAAAAATGCATTCCCGATTTAGTGGTCATGGAGTTGGCTCTTCCAGGGAATAATGGCTTTGAGTTTTTGTACGAGATTCAGAGTTACTCAGATTCGCAAAATGTCAAAGTTGTGATCAATTCTTTTGTTCAAGAAAAAACCATACCATGGGGTTTGATAAACAGGGGTGATCTCGGGATAATTGCCTACTTTGAAAAGAGTTTTGACTCCATTAATGATCTAAAGAGAGCCGTCGATGCAAACGTCTAGAACCCTATCAATAATACTCAGAAGAATAAACTACGGTGAAGCCGATAGGATTCTGACCTTACTAACGCGAGACTTTGGGAAACAGACGGTCATAGCAAAGGGAGTTAGGAAGGAAAAAAGTAAGCTTGCAGGCGGGATTGAGCTTTTTTCTGAGAGCGATATTTCATTCATCAAAGGGAAGGGTGAAGTGGGGACGTTGGTGTCGACGAAACTCAATAGACATTTTGGGAATATTCATATTGATATGGATCGTATGCAGGCGGTTAGTGCGTTCTTGAAACAAATTGACGCAGTAACCGAACAAGAAGCGGGAAAAGATTTTTATGATCTTGCACTAGATGTTTTTATATACATGAATACCAAAGAGATCAATCCTAGGATTACTAAAGCATGGGCACTAATGAGGTTAATGTTGTTGATAGGTGAAGTTGTCAATGTCGAATCTGACTCATCCGGTAAGAAATTCAGTGACGAGATGAATTATAAGTTTATTTTTGAGGAAAATAGATTCATCCCTGATCCGAACGGACTTATCAAACCGGGTGATATTAAGTTTTTGAGATTTCTCGGTACAGAAACTCCAGCGAGGCTAATGGCTATAAAAAACTCTGACGAACTATCTAAAAATGCGTTTGAAGTTCTGGATCTGTCATATAGATATTCAAGACCGGCCAGAACTCACTAGACTGATATATAAAGACTCTGTAATATAAAAACATGAGAAGTTTGATTATTGGAGGAACGTCCGGGCTTGGTCTTGAGTTAGCGAAGATTCTTCGTGATCAAGGTGATGAAGTTATTATCACTGGCAGAAAGAACCCTGAGGAAAGGGGATTGCAGTTTCAACGGCTAGATTTAGATCTTGGAGAGCAACTTAGATCAGTGATTGATACATTCGTATCAGCACTACCTGAAATCAGCAGACTTATCTATTGCGCAGGCTTTTATCAAGAAGGCAACATTACAGAGCTAGAGCCACAAAGTATCTCAAAGATGCTAGATGTTAGCTTGAATGCTCCTATTTGGTTCACAAGGGAATTACTCCAGAATCAGGGGACTTTGAAGGAGTACATCGCAATCACTTCTACCGTGCAGGAAGTACCACGAGAACGTGAGATTATCTATTCTGCAGGCAAAGCTGGCTTTGCTCAGTTTGCTAATTCGCTCAGCCTAGATCCGAGAGTAAAAAAAGTGATGGTAGTAATCCCCGGCGGAATGAAAACTCGCTTCTGGCAAGCTACAAAACATGATATTGCGACTTTCAATGACCCAACTTGGGTGGCAAAACAAATTACCGATGCACTTGCTATTGATTTTGAGTACGCAAAAGTAAGGATTCTTCGCAACCCACCCCGCACAGAAGTCGTCGAAACTCGCTAAAGCTTGAAAAGTTTAGACTGGTAGTACAATATTGGTACCTATGAATTGCGAGGCCCTTAGATACCGACTTGATGACTTTGAATTACGTGCAGAGCAATGTGGGCCACTTCGACCAAAAACCAGTGGCTCCTGCTTAAGTGCAGAAAGACTTACGCATACTAGTCAGATACTAGAATTATCGGCTAACATTAGGGAAAATCATGCTGTGCATCGTTCTTATTCAGAGGGGCTAACGCAAGTGAGAATACGAGAAATATTTCGTCCAGTACTTAATAAATGGTGTGAGTATGAATGCGGAAGTGCTGGAGTGGCTATTCGGGATGAAGTGGCTAAGGTTGTTTCCGAAGTAGTTGCCGAAGAGTCGTGGTGGATATCGGGTGAGTGCAGAGATGTCTTCCCCTGTACCGAAAGATCTGCCGCGACCGAACAAGTGATTATCGATGTAGACGGGGATCCGCTAGTGATACATAACTATTCTAATCAACAAATTTCTCAAGAACAATTAGATTGTATCTTTAGGGTTGTCTCAAGAGCTTATTCTTTTGTAGGGTCAAACTTATTTAATAACTTAAAGCATATTGTCATCAGCAAACCGAAAGGTTTAGCCTCTGATGCTGATGGTTATGCATATAGGCAACAATGCACCATATGGCTATCAAATCTACTACTCGCCAGTTCTCAAATCGGAAGATTTGAGGAAGTATTGGCGCATGAAATTGGGCATATTTTGAGTGATGATAAAGTGTTTGATGAGTATTCGTGGTATTCGGGTGTACCAAATTCTTTTACGTTAAAAAGAAAGTGGCCGAATGTAGCTCAATTAAGAAAGGGCTCAAAATTTAGAGATGGTAAACACTTTGATCTAGACGAAGAGGTTGCATGGCTATTCGCAAATATGCTGCTATGTGATGACGACCCAAGATGGGTCTATAGACCCGAAAAGCACAAATATTTTGATGTAGGGTACTTGGTCGACTCGTTGGTGCAATCATTTGATGAGGTTGGTATGCCACTTTCTTCCATGCTACAAAGGCCCATCCTAAAATGGTGCATACTAAGAGGCGACAGAATTCTATACCCAAAGACTACCGTACCGACTTACGAAGAGTATTATCCCGTAATACAATTCAGAGATATGTTTATTCTCGGAGTCGATTATCAAAAAGAGGATTATTAAGCCCGATTAGTAGATTTTTTTATGATGTAGACAATGCTAATAGCTGTGAGTAGTGTTGGTATCGCCATGAATTTTTCAAATATTGTTTTGGCGGCTATATTTCCGATAGTGTTCAAAAACATCAAAATCGCAATTATCCAGAGTATGCGAGACAGAAGCTTAGGGCTAATCTTCTGATCAAATAAGTTGGCTTTCATACCTACGAACCATATAATTAGCAGATTTATTACTAAAGTAAATAATTCTAAAATAACTAACTGACCCGCGTCCGAAACCCTTCCGCCCCAGACATATTTTGATGGTACCGCACCAATGGTTACCAATAATCCAAACACTATGGCCAGGGCAGAAGTAACTATAACCAGATAAGCTAAATATTTTTTCATAATACTATGGCAAAAGTATACAGCTACTTGACTGTACGATAAATCAAAAAAAAGCTATACTTGAGCGAATGAGTAGCGCAGAAAATCAGGATGTTTCCATGGAAGAAATCGTTTCACTTTGTAAGCGACGTGGTTTTATCTACCAGGGTAGTGAAATATATGGTGGTTTACGTGGAACTTACGACTACGGCCCATTAGGCGTTCAGCTAAAGCGAAATATTTTGAATTTGTGGTGGAAGGTTTTTGTTGAAGACCGAGAAGACATGTACGGAATCGACACAACTATCTTGATGAATCCAAATGTCTGGGTTGCGAGCGGGCATGTCGATACCTTTAATGACCCGTTAATCGAAGACGTTGAGACTAAACAGAGATATCGCTTGGATCATATTCTCGAAGATGCAGGGGTTGATGTTAATGGAATGAGCCTAGAACAGATGGTAGAAGTGGTGAAAGAAAAGGGTATTAAATCTCCAGAAGGTCATGACTTAGGGAACGCCGCCAAATTTAACTTACTTTTCAAAACCTCTACTGGTTCTGTGGAAGATGAAAAGTCGGTTGTTTATATGCGAGGAGAGACTGCACAGGGTATGTTTGTGAACTTCAAAAATATCATGGACAGTTTTTACCCTGATCTCCCGTTTGGTATCGCCCAAATCGGTCGCAATTTTAGGAACGAGATCTCGCCGCGTGATTTTATTTTTAGGGTTCGCGAGTTTGAGATTGCAGAGCTTGAGTACTTCATTGAAGAGTCTTCTTGGGAGAAAATGTTCGAAGATTGGGTTTCTGGCATGATGCACTGGTTTGAACTTCTTGGCTTGCCAAAAGAAAAAATTCATCAGCTTGAAGTGCCGGAAGAAGATCGTGCGCACTATAGCAAGCGCACCGTAGACTTTGAGTTTGAATATCCTTTTGGTACAAAAGAAATTGGTGGCCTCGCATATCGTACAGATTTTGACCTTAGCAATCATGAAAAACATAGTGGTGTAAAATTGCGCTATCAACCAAAAACCCCCGGAACGCAGCCGTTTATTCCGCACGTAATTGAACCAACGTTTGGGGTTGATCGGATGGTATTGGCGGTACTCTCTAATTCATGGCGCGAGGACGAAGTCGGGGGAGAGAAACGAATGTATTTGGCTCTTCCTGAACACCTTGCTCCAGTTAAGTACATGGTTTGCCCTTTGGTCAAAAACAAACCAGAGCTTGTCGAGAAGGCACGAGAAGTGTTTGGCGCGCTCAAGAAAAAATACGGTGCAGTAATTTGGGATGATAACTCGAATGTCGGCAAGCGTTATCGTCGCGCGGATGAGATAGGGGTACCCAAAACCATTACAATTGATTATCAAACTCTCGAAGACAACACAGTTACAGTTCGCGACCGTGACACCGCTGAGCAAATCCGAATTAAAATAAATGAAATATAATTATGGCCAATTTTATATTATGTTATGCTAGGCTTTCGGCACTAAAGGAGAACATACCTAAAAATGATGTTTCAGAGTATTATGTGGATGAATTCCACGACGTATTGGAAGAGATAATGGAACTTGGCTCAGATTATTGTGACCTAGAAAAGCTCAAGGTGCCTCATAGCCATGTAAAGAGGTTGACGGCCGCATACTATCCTGATGAGGACGAGACAGTCTATACCAGTGAAAAATATGTCGAGCGAGATATACTAATCGGTAAGATTGACGCAGTTCTCAACTACTTACGTTTACTTGCAAAACCTGCTGATAGAAAACGAATAGGCTTTACGGGTGAATAATGAAGATATTCTGTTTTGGGGATTCAATAACTTGGGGTGCTTGGGATAGCCAAGGAGGATGGGTGGCTAGGCTTCGGCAGAAAGTTGAAGAACACGATAGAGCCATAGTCCCAAATCCTTGCAATATGGTTTATAACTGCGGTATATCTTCAGATACGACTCGTCAATTATTGTCGCGTTTTAAGACCGATACTGACAACCGACTACTGGAAGGTTCTGACGGAGATCCAATATTCATTTTCTGTATTGGAACAAATGATTGCATCAAAGACACGAAAACTGGAGATTATTGGGTGTCAGAGCATGAATATAAAGCGAATTTGCATGAACTGATTAATCAGGCGGAAGAATATTCTAGTAATATCGTTTTCTTGGGAAATCTTGGTGTTGATGAGTCAAAAACCCACCCGTATGCCCGGGACCCAGATTCAGAAACATTTAATGACGATATCGAAGTTTATGAGAAGATTACCGCAGAAGTGTGCGTGGAACATGGTTTGGATTTCATTGATGTATATGGCCAAAACAAAGGTGAAGATATAACAAGGTATCTAAGCAGTGACGGCCTACATGAAAACGATGAAGGACATGAATATTTAGCAAATTTAGTGTACGAATCAATTTCCAACTGGTTATAACCAACATCACGTAACCAGTGAATTTTAGTTAATGGTATTATTGAATAAATGAAGTGGGCTAAAAATAATCAAAACGGCAACACCTATATCTTAGTTTTATTAATATTCTTACTATTAGCTGGAGTGGTAAGCATATATTTCATAAAAGTCAGAAATCAAGTTTCAAAAAGTGATGTTCAAAGTCAAAGTGAAAATATTACTACTGAAACTACTACGCAACCAACATCTTCTATAGACCCAACAAAAATACCACTTGGTGACGGAAAAACATCAAATACCGCAAAAATTGGTTTCGTAATGAGTTGTCAGAATAGATTTAATGGTGGGGGAGCGTCAAAAAGTGGAGATTGGTTAGGTGCTGAAACATGGGATAGTGTTAACAAACCTCACGTGGAAGGTAATGTTAAATGGTCAGATGCAAAAATTTCAATTTCAATTAGTGGGAGTCAAAGAAATATAACTACCAATGATTTTCCAAATAATCACGGCACTGGGATATTCCCGATTTTACGCACTGACCCTGCTTATCAATATGACACTAACCCAAACACGATAAAATCTCAAAATGTAGTGGTTAGTTTACCTAAAGACCCAACATTTTCGAACAACCCAACTTGCGTGCCAATGGGTGCAATTGGTTACATGACAAACGGAGTTGAGCTTTATAACGCGCTTGATGACCAGGGCCGTGATGCGGCCGCGCATGAGATTCAAGATAATTGCGATGGTCATCCACAAATGCAAGGAGCATATCACTATCACAATCTAAGTACCTGTCTGGATCAGGGAGAAAGCAATAGCACATTAATAGGATATGCACTGGATGGGTTTGGAATCTTTATAGAAAAGAATAGTGGCGGTGAGCTATTAACAAATAATGACTTAGATGAATGTCATGGTAGAACGAGCGAGATAAGCTGGGATGGCGAAATTGTGAACATGTATCACTATGTTATGACCACTGAGTATCCTTATTCTATCGGCTGTTTCAGGGGTGCAAGAAATTAGCAAAAATATTGAAGCATAACTAGCATCAAAAAATTTAAGCTGTTAATCTGGGTGTTATGCACACGATCGAATCATATAAGCAGTTTCGAGGGTTTGTATTTGATCTTGATGATACTTTACTCGACAATTCAGGTGGGCCAAATGGGACCCCGCTTCATGCTGTATCAAAGTTTGCAGCCTTTAGAAGCGCAGCGCTTCTGTTTGGTATTGAAGCACTCGAATATGTCACAGTGGAGCAGGAGCGTGCTGCATTTAGGCGCGCATCCGAGCATAATTTACGGGGTGGTCTAAGAAGCCTATTTGAAGAAATTTGCCCAAATATTACAGAATCAGAGTTTGATGAACTTTACGAGTATATAAAAGCACAGAAAAAAGAACTTCATCTAGGTGTTATGGAAGAATATGTCAAGCCTATCAAGGGTGCCAGAGAGATAATTAGGCTACTCGCCTCAAGAGGATATGCTGATAGGCAAGCTATTGCTTCGGGAGCTCACCGTGATGAAATTTTATTGTTTCTGACTTTATCTAAATTAGATAGATACTTTACTGACAAAAGAATTATTGGCCAAGAAGATGTAAGCTTAGGGAAGCCATCGCCAGAAGGGATGCTAATGGCTGCTGAATCGATGAGAAGAGTGCCTGGAGACGAACGGCCAGTCTTGGTATTTGAAGATGATCCAAAAGGTTTTGAAGCGGCAAGAAATGCAGATATGTGGGTGGTGGGCTTGACTACGAGATATAGCGAAGAAGAAATACTAAAATGCGCAACAGTACCTGACCTAATTGTGCCTGATTTAGCGACCGCAATCGGAGTTCTTGGTATAAGAGCAGGCTTGTAAATTTTATAAATGAAGTATTATTTGATTTAATAAGCTTATGGCTAATAATCAAGAATCTACAGCAAAAGATACACAAACATCTAAAACTAACGCAGAAACGCAGGCTCAACCAAAAAAAGTTCATCATTATTTCAGAACATTCTTTGCAGGCTTAAGTGGGTTCATTGCTCTTAACCTGATTTTATTAAGTATTTTAGTTGTTTGGTTGGGGGATACCCTTACAAACACAAACACTTATGTGTCAACTGTCAGTTCGCTAGCAAAACAAGAACCCGTTCAAGAATTTGTCGCTTCTAAACTTGCAGATACTGTTACGGATCAGACCACTAATATTCAAGATGGCGAAGATTCGCCGAGTATCAGAGATATTATGGGTCAGCTTGTCCCTCAAGACAAAATTGATGGTAAAAGTGACGAGCAGTTGAAGCAAGATCTTCATGTCTTGATTCATGATCAACTGCGAAGCGTACTGGCTAGTGACAAATTTTCAGTTCTTTGGGCAGATACAAATAGAGATTTGCATCAAAAATTATTAGAACAAGTAAACTCCACAGATGGAGATTTCGAGCTGGACTTTCACGATATTCTAGTAGGTACGTTTGATCTACTCAAAGGAACAAAATTCGATTTTATCACTGACAAGATTGACATTCCTTCAGATGTCGGGGTCGTTAAGGTTGAGAGTTCAAATTTTGATCAAGCACGGAAGTTCTACAATTATTTTAAAATCGCACGAATAGCTTTACTAGCATGCGCTTTTCTAAGTGCAGTCATAACCGTTTTGCTATCAGTTCATCATATGAAAACATTGCGCAGGATGGCTGTACTAACGGCAGTGTTTACGGGGTTAATGGCAACATTATTGAGTGCGGGTAATTTATTCAAGAATATGAAAAATGCTCCACAAGACAAAGATTTGATCTTAGCTATGGCAAATGTAATTTTTAAAGATTTAAGAATTATTTTATTTTCGGTAGCCGGTATCGCTGTCCTTATAGCAGTGGGTAGCAAAATTTTTGAATTGATAAAGAAAAAGAAATCACAAAATAGCCCCGATAAGTAGTGGTTCTGGCTCAATATAAATTCCGAACATTTCTGAAATATAGGTATTAACTTTTTCTACAAAACGCTTGACGTCTTGACCGGTAGCTCTGGGGTTCTGATTTATAACTATATTGGCGTGGCTATTAGAAATTAAGAAATCATCTATTACTTTGCCTTTTAGCCCTGCTTTTTCGATCAACCATCCGCTGGCTAATTGAAAGTGTTTGCTGTCGTATTTGCGCATTGCGCAACCGGGGTGATCTTTTAAGATTTTATTTGCTCTTTGATCTGTGACGATAGGGTTTAGAAAAAAAGATCCCGCATTTTGTATTTGAGCAGGATCAGGTAAATGACTTCTCAAAATCTTAATTTCCTCGCGAAGGCTTTGTCCATGAAGATCACTCGGTACTTTCGGGTGGTTGGATGTGACAGGTAATTCAGCAAGGCCCAGCAATACATCGACTATTATCCACTTTGAGCCTCGCTGTTTTCTGAGAATGCTTGATCTATGCCAATATGTTAGGTCTTTACGGCTTAGTGTTATGAATTCTCTTGATTCTACGTCGTATACCCTTAAAGTATCTAGCCATTGGGAAATGGTAGTACCGTAGGCACCAGCGTTTAAAGCTATAGCTCCACCAATAGTTCCGGGAATGAAACTTAAAGGCTCCAATCCGTACAACTGATTTGTGATGGAGAAGGAGACAATATCGTCTAATTTTGTACCTGCGCCACATCGAATAAGGCCATTAGACTGTCTGGTAATTCCCTTAAGATCATTTTTTACTATGACTCCAGGATAGTCTGCACAGAATAGGACGTTGGATCCTCCACCCAAGCTCAGTATTGGTGCATCCACGTCCGCAATGAAGTCTGATAACTCACTGAATTCACTTTCTTTTGTGATGGTAGCTATATATTTTGCTTTTGCTCTCAGGCCAAAAGTTGAGTACTTGTGTAAATCAATGTTTGTTTGGATAATCACATTAGTATATTAACATATAGTGTCAATATTTTACAGAATTATATCATAAATAGTATATGAGAACTCTTATGCATCTATAGATTTTTCGTAGGGTTGAGGTGTGTGTGGGATAGATGTAGACTGTAGGTATGAGACATCGTGTAGACCGCGTTGAGGCTAGGGATGTAAAACTTCAATTAGTGAAGCTCGGTGCTACGCCATCACAACTGAAAAGACCCGAAGTTGCTGAACTTTCGAAGATTTTATACGAGAATGAGATTATTGAGGCTTTTATCTTAGGCTATTACGATGGTGGCTACGGTATGATGGTAGCGACGAATATTCGGGTAGTTTTCATTGATATAACACCTTTTGGAAGGTTAAAAATTGACGATATCCCATATGGGTCTGTCAACTCAGTTGAACTCCAAATCGGTATGTTCTTTGCTTCTGTATCATTATTTTCTGGTCCAGTCAGGTATAGATTTTGGTGGCTAAATAAAAATAGCGCCCATGATTTTAACAGATACGTAGAATACCAAATGTTAAAACATCAAAAAGAAGACGTAAAATTATAGAAGCCCGATGATATCAGCGGGCTTCTATAATTAAATTTACGCTAGATTACGATTTTTTTATTGAAATTTTCTTTGGTTTTGGCAACTCTTTAAAGGGGATAACTACTTTTAATACACCATTTTTCATATGTGCGTCGATGTTTCCTTGGTCGGCGTTTTTTGGTAGCCGAATCCGCCTATAAAAACTTGAGCTTGATTCCCGTAGTACGTATTTCTTCTTCTTATCTTCTTCTTTTTCGTGGCGCTCTGCTTGAACTTCTAAGGTGCCGTCATCCAATACATGAATATTGACATCATCTTCTTCAAAGTTAGGTAGATGTGCTTCGAGTGTTAACTGTTTTTCATCAGTATATATGTCTGTAGTCGGTAGCTGGACACCTTGAATATTTGTAAGCCAATCGTCTCCGAAAAATTGTTTTTGCAGAGCCTGGAGCTCTGAAAATGGATCGAACTTCATTAAACCATTCATAAGAACCTCCTTATTAAATTTATTGCAATCGGGTTACCCTCATGCTAATTTTAGGATACTCCAATTAGCACTCTCATGTCAAGAGTGCTAATTGTTGGAAGATCGTTTTGGTTTGGCCCAATCAATTCCATCTTTTTTTGTGAATTCTGCAATTGTAACAAAAGGGAGATTGCGGTATCGTGATAGTCCATTTGGGTCTTTCCAGTCTAACCCGTAGCCTAAAATAAATTTGTCTGCTATTTTCATACCGATGATCAATTCGTTCACTTTAATTTCGGTATCGGGGAGTCTCTTAGATGGCTTCTCAAACATACAAACCAATGTGATGCTTTTAGGTTTGCTCTTCCATAGCTCTGGGATGACACTTGACAGGGTAGTGCCGGTATCAAGAATATCTTCGATCACCAGAATGTCATGACCGCGAATATCAACACTTAAATCGTAATGAAATTTTACTTCTCCAGTTGACTCGGTGTTATTGTAGCTTGATACTCTTAGGTTATCATCCAAAATATTTGGATTTTTGATAGCTCTGGTGAGGTCTGTAGCAAACACCTTGGCTCCGTTCATCATTGTGATAGCAACGATTTCTTGATCACCAAATTTTTTAGTTAGGTAAGAACCTATTTCGTTAACTCGGCGGCTTATCTCGGCCGCAGAAATATAATTATCTCCACCCTCAAGACGTAATTTCATAAAAGAAGTATAAACGAGAATGTATACTTTGAATATGAAAAAGAAAGTTTTCGAGGTGCTTGATGGTGCTGGAATAAAATATCGTTGTATCGAACACGAACCTGTCTATACGGTTGCAGATGTAGGTAGGTATTTTCCTGATAAATATCCAGTCAAGAACTTGCTTCTCAAAGAAGAGAAGGGTGAGAGGTGTGTGTTTGTAGTAATGAATGGTGACGAAAGACTAGACACTAAACAACTCGCGAAAAGCTTGGGTTGTAAAAAGTTACAGTTCGCGAAACCAGAAATTTTAATGTCAAAGCTTGGTGTCGAACCGGGTAGCGCCTCATTATTTAGTTTGATTCATGAAGGCTCAAAAGGGCTCGAAGTCGTTATTGACCAGAGACTGCTCGAACAACCAGAAATCGGCTTTCATCCTTCATTGAATACCGAAACTATTATGATCGATGGTCAATATATACCGACTTTCTTGGAGTACTTAGGCGTAGAATTTAAGTTTCTTGCCCAGTAGTATGAGCGTGGCGGTCTTTGGAATTGAAGTACATTGCTTTAACTACAGAATATGCTCCTAGCGTTGCCATCAACGCGGTATGCCCGGTACCGACTATTTGTTCGGCTAGTGGTGAACTTGGGTTTGCAAAGAGTGACGCCCCGGTAAGCGCTGCCGATGCAACAGAAGTAGCTGTGTCAAGTCCGTTATGAGCAAGCCCGATATGTGTGTCGTGCGAAGCAGAGCCACTTTTAATGTGCTTGATTGTATTATTCCCGTTAATCAATGTTTCACCTACGAAAATCACCGGTGTGATCGGTGCTACGGATTCAGCCGGGATGAACTTTTCAAGATAATGTAGGCCTAGACCACCGGCAATTAGCAACATACCAGCACCAATTCTGAATGCGAATTTTCGAGTTGAAGAACTAGTATTTTCAGCGTTTGAGCGTAGATAGTGGACTACTCCGTCCGCTTCATTATGCACACCAGCCGCAACCAGAGAATATGACCCAACAACGGCTCCAACTGCAACCATAAAGCGTCCCATCCAGCGATTTGATTTGCTGGAGTGGTCGTGATGGTTTGGTGGACTGCCGATTTCATGATCGTGCTCATGATCACCGTGATAATGTGCCATAAGTCACATTATCTCATATGTAAAAATACTAAACAAAAGCGCTACTAGAATATTTGGTATCTTTTATGTCTGGTTGATAAGCCACTTACGATGTTCACTTTCGATTTTGGAACACTAAAATACTCTGCTAGAAGTGCACGTACGGCCATATTTGCTTTACCATCTACAGCAGGTTCTCGTACATAGACGAGCAAGCTACCGTCAATTGAGGGTTGAACCAATGGCCCTTTTTTACTACTTGGTTTGACCTGCACGTCAACATATTTTTTCTCTAAATCTTCATTGCTCATACTAGTAGCTTACAATATATAGGAAATGGAAAATATCGTAACTATAGAAAAAGTCGTGTTGGGCGGGCAAGGGTTGGGTACACTACCTAACGGCAAAAAGGTTTTTGTATGGGGTGCTTTGCCTAAAGAGAAAGTATTATTGCGTATATATAAAACCAAATCGTCATATGCTGAGGCGATTACCGATGAAGTGTTGAAAGAGTCTCGGGATCGGATAACACCGGAAGGGCCCGAGGAATATGTGAGTACAAGCCCCTGGCAGATAATGAACTTTGAAGCTGAGAACAATACGAAATTCCGGCTACTATGTGAAGCATTCACGTCCGCCCATCTAAACATTAAATGGGAAAACTTCTTTTCTGACAAAAAGCGATATGGTTATCGCAACAAGATGGAATATAACTTCTGGTGGGATAACGAAACTCAAAGAGTTAGTTTGGCCCTTCACAGACGTGGCTCACACCAGAAATTCATGCTCGATGGATCGGTGCTTGCAAGCGATGCCATAAACAATGCTGGACGTAGATTGATTGAATATATGAATAACCAGAAAATCGAAGCACGATCACTAAAAAGCGTCATATTGCGGTCGCAAAAAGACGGTGGTGTGGGGGTAGTACTGTACGCAGTGAACCGAGACTTGTCGAGCTTTGACTGGGGTTCATTGAATTTTGAGAGCTTCACTCTGTATTATTCAGAACCAAAATCGCCAGCATCGGTCGGGACGGAGTTATTGGCCAGTTACGGCAAAAAGTATTTAGAAGACGAAATCTTAAGTTAACAGTTCCGATATAGCCCAGAAGGTTTTTTTCAGGTAAATTTGTCTGCCTACGAAGTTGCATTAAACGATATGAGAAGCTGGGTAAAGACTCCAGAAGTTATTGACATGTATGCGGGAGTTGGCAGTATAGGGATGTCAATGCCTTACCGGCACCTTATTTCGGTCGAGTTAGATTCGGCGGCAAACATTCAAGCTCTAGTAAACGCCAAAAATAATAAAAATATCCAAGTTATTCTCAGCGAAAGTGAAAGAGCACTTCAATATATCAACGGGGAGGCAACTTTGATAGTTGACCCACCTCGAGCAGGTCTTCACAGAAAAGTTATCGCAAAGATTACTGATGTATCCCCACCGCTGATAGCTTATTTATCTTGCGACCCAGCCACCCAAGCTCGAGATGTAGCAATAATTCTAGAAACTGGCAAGTATGAAGTGAAGTTTGCACGTGGATATAACTTTTTCCCAGCGACGCCACACATTGAGAGCTTAATAATACTAAAACTTAAATAGCGTATAGTAATACCCATGAAACTTAGTGACCCAAAATTACCTAAAAGAAGTGAATTTCCAAAGGACTTCTACTGGGGGGTTTCTGTCGCGTCACATCAAGTAGAAGGTGGTAATCATAATCAATGGACGAGATGGGAGCATAAAACTGCCGCAAGATTAGCAGCTACCGCAGAAGATCGTCTTGGGAATTTGCCAATTTGGAATGAGATTAAAAATCAAGCCGAAGATGCACACAACTATGTCAGCGGTTCTGGGGTAGGGCACTATTCAAAGTATTTACTTGATTTTAAACTTGCCAAAACATTAAATTTGAATGCCTTTCGAAGTAGTATTGAATGGTCGAGAATTAATCCTCAAGAAGGTGTTTTTGATGCAAAGGAGATTGAGCATTATTCAGAATATTTTCGTGCAATGAAAGCAGAGGGATTGGAACCATTCGTAACGTTATTTCATTGGTCTGTCCCTCAATGGTTTGCTGATAAAGGTGGTTTTGCAAAAAGATCTAATCTTAGATATTGGCGTGATTTTGTACATGTTCTTGCACAAAATATGGATTTAAGCGGAATTAAATACGTCCTGACAATAAACGAAGCGAATACTTTCTCGGGCATGGGCTATGCAGTTGGCGAATTCCCACCGGGTGAAAAAAAATATTTAAAAAGTCTGGTAGTTTATCGTAATTTAGCATTAGCGCACCGGATTGCATATAAGATAGTCAAGAATAAATTCCCTAATATTCAAGTTGGATCGGCGAATCAGTTTCAAAAGGCTATCGGGAAGGGAATTGGTGGAAAAATTTCTACATGGTTTGAGTTGCAATACTCAAATTGGGGCTGGGTCAAAGCATCAAAGTATTACGATTTTATAGGTTTCAATTATTATTTTACGGATTATCGCAATAAACTTTTATCTGTCCTTGCCGATTCCAATCCAACTGAGCCGATTAATGACATAGGTTTTTATATGGAACCTTCGGGGATTGACTGGGTACTAAAAGAAACCTCCAAACGCTACAAGAATATCCCAATATTAATAACCGAAAATGGTGTGGCAGACATGCATGATCAATACCGCGAGTGGTGGCTAGTAGAAACAATCCAGGCTATGTCCAGGGCGCTAAAATCGGGTGTCCCGCTTATTGGCTATCTTCACTGGAGTCTGCTCGATAACTTTGAATGGCAATATGGCTGGTGGCCAAAATTTGGGCTCATTTCAGTTGATCGAAAGACCATGAAAAGACGCGTAAAACCTTCTGCAAAAGCATGGGCAAAATGGCTGGGGGCTACTCAACAGTAACTGATTTTGCTAAGTTTCGTGGCTTATCGACGTTTCTATCAAGAGCTATTGCCATGTGGTAGGCGAGTAACTGACCTGCTACTGTAAAAATGATGCCTTGAGCGAAGTGTGATGATTTTGGCAATTTTATAACGATCTCATCTTTGCTGGCATCAATCTCAGTATCTGTAAATATTAATAACTGTGCTTTTCTAGCCCTGACTTCGGCTAAGTTTGAAACTGACTTCTCCGACAAAGGTCCTTCTCCATGAAGATATATCACACCCATTTCAGGCGATAACAATGCATTTGGCCCGTGCTTCATCTCGCCGGCTGGATAGGCGCTAGCGGGGATATAGGTGAGTTCTTTTATCTTCAATACAATTTCCAGAGAAACCGGATAAAGTAGATCCCGCCCTAGAGCCATTAGATGCGGTAATTTTGCAAACTTTCGAGCAGCGACTTTTATTTCTTTCTCGATTTTAAGCACTTCTTCTATTATTTTTGGCAAAGCCTCTAATTGCTCAAGCAGTTCCTGCCCATCACCAAGATTCAGATCTCTCTGCCTGGCTAGATATATACCCAAGAGTAATAGGGCTGTTACTTGTGAACTAAAGGCCTTGGTGGACGCCACTGATATTTCAGGACCAGCATGAAGGTAGATGCCGCCGTCTACCAACCTAGCAATTGATGACCCGACGACATTCACAACTCCAAGCACTGGGATGCCCTTGAGTTGAAGCTCTTCCACGCAGGCGATCGTGTCAGCCGTTTCGCCAGATTGGCTAATAACAACGGACAGCTCATTACCGTTTAGAGCCACACTGCGATATCGAAATTCGCTTGCAACCTCTACTGAAATAGGAATTTTCACAATTGGTTCGAGCAAATACTTTGCTAGTAACCCTGCATAATATGCAGTTCCACAGCCTACAAATATCATTGATTTAACACCGCGTAATTGTTTCGGGGTTAGGTTAATACCCCCGAGTTGACTCGTCCCTAATGGTTTATTGATACGACCCGATAAAGTCCTTTGTATAGATTGAGGTTGCTCAAATATCTCTTTTTGCATGAAGTGTTCGTAGCCGTCTTTACCGATAGATTCTTCGCTCGCAGTTATTTTTAAAATTTCCTTACCGACTGGGTAGTCGTTCATAGAAAAAACTTCAAAATTATCTGCCCTGCATATTGCTATCTCATCATCTTGGAGAACAGTGGCATTTGAAGCGTGCCCGGCTAGTGCGTATTGATCAGATGCTATAAACACCGCCGAGCCATTTTTAGCAATTAATAGTGGGCTTGATCGCCTTGCGACTGCTATCATGTCGGGCTGATCTTCAAAAAGAATAGCTAGCCCGAAAGTTCCTCGGACTTTTTTGAGAGCATTTGTTATGGCGATTCGAGGATTTATTTCATTCTCGTACTCGAAATCAATCAATGCCGCAAGAACTTCACTATCAGTTTGGCTATGGAATTTCCTGCCAGCCTGCTCAAGTGCTGTTTTATATTCCTGATAATTCTCAAAAATGCCGTTATGAACCAAAGTAACCTTACCAGAAGTGTGAGGGTGGGCATTGGCTTCCGATGGAGCGCCGTGCGTAGCCCACCTAGTGTGGCCGATTCCAGCCATGCCTTTATGTGTTTTTGACTTTAAAATTTCCACGAGACCACTTACATTTCCTACTGACCGAGTCGATACTACTTTATCTTCTTCTATAGTGGCGATGCCCGCAGAATCATAGCCCCGATACTCCATTCGTTTTAAGCCAGTCAAAAGAATATCCCGAGCTCTCTTAGTTCCAATGTAGCCTATGATTCCACACATGTGTTCTATACTCCTAAATATTAAACTGTACTTTGATATTACCATATGTTTGATACTCGTTGTGATATAAATTAACTAATAATTTTACATATCCCTTTCATACAACCACATATAGTGTTCCAGAATTCACCCTAACGCTAAATGTATAGAATTCCGGCAAATACAAATAAAACCTGTGGAAAAGTAATGAAGAATGTAGGTATTTCGAAAAAAAAGTCTTGCAGTGGGTAATTGTGGGTAGTACTATGTAAATCAGTGGGAAAAAGTGGGTAATCGAAATATCCACCAAAAAAAACAAAAACCACTCGAAAAAAATTAAAAAACTAACGCTAACAACAGACCAGGAAGGGCTGAAGCTTTAGGATATGGATTTCTTCCAGAGGAAACTTGACGAGAAGCGGCGGTTAACTATACCGACCGAGCTTCGAAGCGAGTTTGCTGAAGGAGTAGTTATAACTAGAGGCTTCGGAAAATATCTTCATGTCTATCCTAAAAGCGTATGGAATCAGCTAGTTGAACCTGAACTCCAAGGGTCAATACTAGATGAAAAAATCGCTGATTTAAATGTCAGATTTAGGATGGGTAAGGTTGATGTTGACCTTGATCAAAAGCAGGGCAGGGTTTCAATAGAGCAACATCTATTGGATTTTGCCGGGATTGATAAAGAAGTTGTGGCGATCCGTGCAGGTAAGTATTGGCGAGTCCAAGCCAAATAGCGACGGTAGTTTTTAAGAGTACTTTAACAAGTAGCATCAATAACCAAATCGATTCGAGATTAGCGATTTGGCAGTCAACTGGTGAAAATAACCTGAGAACACCATTAACAAAGGCTCAGGCGCACCTTTCTCTTAAAAAACACCTCCCAAAACTCCACCTCACAATAAGTCTCTCAAAACTTGACGTGAAAGCGAGTACCTGATTGGAGCATAGAGCCGTTATTCGCACCTTTTTTAAATGAGCGTATTTTAAACAGGACTCTACCAGCGGTACCTCGCAAACTACAAAAACAAAAACTACAAAAAAACAAAACGTTGACTGCTGATTCGGTGATCTTGCAAAAACAAAAATATGAAACAAAAACAAAAAAATCATATCTTGCATACACCAGTACTTGCTAATGAAGTACTTGCTTTGTTGAAGCCAAAAGCTGGCGAAACCTACCTTGACCTAACGGCTGGGTATGGAGGCCATGCGGGGCTAATATTAAGTAAGACGAAAAACTTCAAAGGCTCAGTATTATGTGACAGAGACCAGGAGGCGATAGATCATGTAAAAGCGCTTTTTGACCAAGAAGGAATAGAATTCGTAAAAAATGACTTCTACAATGCAACAAAACTTCTTCTTGAGTCAGGACGACGATTTGACATTATCTTAGCTGACCTGGGAGTGTCATCACCGCACCTTGACAAGGCGAATCGTGGTTTTAGCATCTTAAGGGATGGACCCTTAGATATGCGCATGGACCAATCTCAAACTTTGAGCGCTTTTGATTTTGTGAATAAGTCAAGCGAAACAGAGCTAGAGACTATACTGCGCGTATACGGGGAAGAGCCAAGGGCAAAATATATTTCACGAAAGATTATAGAGGCTAGACCGATTAATTCAACTTCGGAGCTAGCGAATGTAATAAAGAGTGCATATAAAACCCACACCAAGAGCCATCCCGCTACCAAGAGTTTTCAGGCTTTAAGGATAGCAGTTAATGATGAACTTGGTTTACTTGAAGGAATGCTACCAAATTCTGTAAGTTTATTGAACCCGGGAGGACGACTCGGTGTCATAACTTTTCAGAGTATGGAGGATAGAATAGTTAAGAAATATTTCAACGACCACGCTAACACGGGATATGAGGCTACTCTGACACTTATCAACAAAAAGCCTCATATACCATCGCCAACAGAAATAAGTTCCAATCCGCGTGCCCGGAGTGCAAAGCTTCGTGTCGTATCAAAAAACTAAAACAAAAGAAAGGACCGCCCTTATGCGCATTAAGGTACAAGGTCGCTCTCAGGCAGTAAAGATCAAAGTATCAGTACTGTAAGAGCAAATAAAACAAAAACAAATAGTTGCTCCTAAAAGAAATAAATTTTAGGAGCAACAAACCAGAAAAATAAAAATGACATATTCCCAAAGTGTTTCTTTACAAAAAAATCAGGTTTACAGACGCGGTCAGAATATATATTCTTCTTCTCGCTCTTCTGCCAAGCTAGGCCCAATTTCGACGGCTATTATTTGTCTTGCGCTTGTAAGTCTAATGGGGATTGTATATCTATCTCAGGTGACTCGTACAAACTCACTTGGTTATTCTCTTTCTTCACTACAACAAAAAGAGAATGAGCTAAAAAAAGAAAAAACTGATCTAGAAATTGAAGCAGTCAGGCTTCAATCAATAGACAAGATAAAATCTTCTCAAGTAGCTTCTGCGATGACTCAAATCAAGCCATCTGGCTATGCTCAATAAACCATCGTTTATACTAGAACAATAAGAAAGTTTCGCTATGCGTTATCCCAGACAAGCAGGAAAAACCAGTAGCTCCATGCGCAAATACAGCAGGCTAACTATATTTAGGTTATTTTTTATAATCGTAGGTGCCATATTTATTGCTAGGCTATTTTATGTACAGGTATTAAACCAACAACACTATAAAGATATCGCCAGAAATGAACAATTTAAACAATTAGAAATCGAGCCCGAAAGAGGTTCGATTTATATGAGAAATGGTAATGATAATGTTGCGTTGGCAGTTAATGAATCTCGATATACAGTTTTTGCTGACTCAAGTTTTATCAAAGAGCCAGAACAAACCGCCAAAGAATTAAGCCCACTACTGGGAATGAGCGAGAATGAGATATTATTAAAACTTTCAACTGGTTCGCATTACGAAATATTAATGAAAAAGGCTTCCAAAGATGTCGTAGACAAGATTGCAGGATTAAAACTTAAAGGAATAGCTTGGAAGGAAGTGCGTCAAAGAATTTACCCTCAAGGTGAAATCGGGTCTACGGTTCTTGGTTTTGTAAACGATGAAGGTGATGGGCAATATGGAATTGAAGGTTCTCTGAATAATTTGTTAAAAGGTAAGACAGGTTCTATAAGGGCTATCACTGATATTAACGGAGTGCCACTGGTGCAGAATAAAGATAATGTTGTAACCCCCGCTACTCCAGGAGAGAATATCGTACTCAGTATCGACCAGTCTATTCAAAGAATTGCCGAAGACAGAATTAAAGAAGGTGTTGAAAAAACTGGGGCAAAAAGTGGGAGCGTAACTATTATGGAGGTCGACACTGGTCGTGTAGCTGCGATGGCTTCATACCCCAGTTATGCTCCATCAGATTATGCAAAAGTTGAGGATGCAAGCTTATTTACAAACAAAAATGTTAGTGACCTCATCGAGCCAGGTTCAATTATAAAAACACTTACCACTGCCACAGCACTAGACACGGGTGCAATTTCAAAAAATACAGTATATTTTGACCCGGGGTATGTGCAAGTAGACGACAGTAATATAACTAATGTATTGAATTTGGGGAGTGGAGATCGTAGTATTTTTGATATTCTCAGGTACTCACTAAATACCGGTGCTGTGTATATGTTGAAACAGATGGGCGGGGGAGAGATTAACGACCATGCAAGAACTACTTTCTACACATACCTCACGAACAGATTCCTATTTGACCAAGACCCAAAAATAGAACAACAAGAGGCTACAAAAGGTTATGTACAACCACCTAATGAAGGTTATGGGTTGAATGTGAGGTATGCGGACATGTCATTCGGGCAAGGACTAAGTATGACACTTCAACAGTTTAGCTCGGCTCTCTGCGCAGTTTTAAACGGCGGCACATATTATCAGCCAACTCTTGTATATGGGACCTTAAATGACGGAGTTTTCAAGGAACAAAATCCTAAAATATTAAGAACAGGGGCAGTAAGCCAACAGACTTCCAGCACCATTAAAGACTTCATGGAAGAATACGTGAATGTATCAATCAATGAAGTCGAGAGAAAAGGTTTTGTTATCGGTGGTAAAACAGGTACAGCACAAGTACCTCGTACTGATGGTGTTGCGGGCTATAGAGATGACGTTTATAACGCTACATTCACAGGTTTTGTGGGAAAGAATAATCCAAAATATCTCATTACTCTCAGGCTTGATGAGGGTAGCGCATTAAGTGGTTTCTCAGGGTTCACAAGTGCAAAACCTGTTTTTGTGAATATTGTAAACGATATATTAGACGGTGTTCCGATATCTGATTAAAAATGATATAATCAAAGAATTCTATGATGTCCGCTCAAGATAATATAAACATTATTATCCAAATCCAAAAAGTCGATATTTTGAAGATATTCCTACCGGCGTTTGTCAGTTTTTTTATTGGTATTTTTGCGGTAAAACCTATCTTGAAATTAATGCAGAAGTTCAATCTTCAAAAAAAGAAGAACGTTAAATACACCATCGATGGAAGGCCGGCTACATATGCCGCAAAGATTGATAATGACGAAGGAAAAACGCTCTACCGCATGGGTGGACTAGTGGCGCTAGTAGGAGTTTTGGGGTCTTTGGTGGTTTTCAGAGCTTTACCATTTTTCTTTACTGCAGATACAATTGGAAAAATTAATTTCCTGAGTAGATCTCAAACTTATGTGCCGATTGTTGCACTGCTAGGTGGGGCATTTATCGGGCTTATCGATGATTTGATAGTATGTGGTCGACTAAAGAAGCTATCATACTATATCGGTGATGGGCTATCGTTAAAGGTTCGCCTTGGTGTTGCCTTTGTCATAGCCCTATTCTCAGCTTGGTGGATGACCACAAAATTAGACATGTCTAGTGTGTATGTACCTTTTATCGGCACCCTCAGTGTTGGATGGGCCATATTTAGTGCGATAGTAGTAGCGGCTATAGTGGTGACTTACGCCGGTTCTGTCATCGATGGGGTAGATGGATTATCCGGAGGTGTTTTTAGCATTATCTATACTACCGTTGGTATCATAGCTTTAATGGAAAGACGCTTCGATATAGCGGCTCTTTGTTTTGCGATCGTAGGCGGGTTATTAGCTTTCTTATGGTTTAATATCCCACCGGCTATATTTATGTTATCGGATGTAGGCAGTATGCCATTGACGATAGTCCTAGCAATAGTCTCAATATTGACTGATTCCGTTGCTGTTTTACCTATAATTAGTGCTCCTCTAGTATGGTCAATTGGCTCTGTAGTGCTTCAGCTCTTGTCGAAGAAATTTAGAGGGGGTAAAAAGATATTTATTGCTTCGCCACTGCATCTGCATTTACAAGTTAAAGGCTGGCCAAAACACATGGTCTCAATGAGATACTGGATATTAACGGCGCTATTTTGTTCGCTAGGTCTTGTAATTTTTGTAGCTGGTGGTTATTTCAAGTGAGGTATGTTGGTGGCGGTAATAGCTCCATAGCCAGTAATTCGGATAAACTTTTAGAAGCAAGAAAACACAGGCCTGATTATATGTTGTTGGTGTTATCAGGTATTCTGGTAGCTCTTGGCCTGATTGTGATGTACGCAATATCTCCGGCCGTTTCAGCAGTAAGTGGTGAGTCCAATAATTACTACTTTACACACCACCTTCTATCTTTTGCGATTGGTATTATTGGTGCAGTTATTATCTATAAGATTAAGATTAGTAATTGGAAGGCACTCTCTTATATTTTAGCTGTAATCGCTGTGATTTTAAGTGTAATTATAGTTGCTATTAACGGTGTCGCATTTCGATGGCTGAAAGTTTCTGGACTTTCATTCCAGCCATCGGAGATGATGAAGTTAGCATTAATACTATGGTTGGGTTTTTTTCTTGCTAAACAGAAACAAAAATCAAAAATCACAAGTTTCAAGGACACCCTAAGACCGATTCTTGTAATCCTTGGGGTACTTTCACTAATTGTAGTTCTTATCCAAAGAGATCTTGGATCTATGGTAGTATTAGCATCAATTTTAGTTGCGAGTTTATTCATTGTTGGCTATCCGATGAAATCATTTGCTTTAATTCTCGCAGGTCTCGTATTCTCTGCATCGGTAGCAATTGTTAGCACACCATATAGAAGACAAAGACTAGAAACATTTTTAAACCCTGAACGAGATTGCTTAAATGAGGGCTATCATGCTTGTCAGGCACTGATTACAGTTGGGAGCGGTGGGATTTTCGGTCTGGGTGTCGGCAACAGTGTTCAAGCCTATGGCTATCTACCCGAAACGGCGACTGATTCTATCTATGCTATCATCGCTGAAAAGTTTGGCTTCATTGGTTCCGTATTAGTAATCTGCCTAATCGGTGCTCTAATTTTCAGACTCGAAAAAATTGCATCAAGGACTATGAATTGGCACTCTAGAATAATTATCGTTGGCATTATGACTTGGCTTGGGGTACAGTCACTAATCAACGTTGGCGCAATGCTGGGGTTACTACCGCTTAAGGGTATCACACTACCATTCGTCAGTTATGGTGGATCTAGTTTGATATTCGTCATGTTAGGCATCGGTGTAGCATTAAGAATTTCTTGCTATACTAGCCAGAGAAGGCACGATTTAGAAAACATTGAGGAGGGAAGTGGTTATGAAAGTGCTACTATCAGGCGGGGGAACCGCCGGGCATATAACGCCCCTCTTAGCAATCGCTAGGGAATTGCACGTTAAGTCACCCGAAATCCAACTGATGTTCATCGGCCACAAGGGTGATAAAAATATTAAACTTGTAGAAAATTCTTCTCTAAATATTCATATAGAAACTATCTTTTCTGGAAAATTTAGACGTTTCAACACGTTAAGTCTAGTTCGCCAAGTCTTTAATTTTGGCCCAAATCTGCTGAATTTACGCGATTTAATTTATAACTGCGTGGGTTTCGTTCAATCACTTGGCAAGTTAATCGTTAATCGCCCGGATGTGATACTTTTCAAGGGAGGTTTCGTAGTTGTGCCGCTCGGGATGGCAGCTAGATTGTTGAGAATAGATTATATTACTCATGATTCGGACTCATTGCCGGGGCTTGCAAATAAATTAATCGCCAAAGGCGCAAAATATAATGCGGTAGTTCATAAAGAAGTCAAATACTACCCACTATCAAAAACTAAAGTCACAGGGATCCCGCTAGCCAAGGAATATTTAGAAAGGGCACAAGCAACACAGCAGAAATATAAAAAAGTGCTCGGTATCCCAGAGGATTCGTTTATGCTCTTTGTCTTTACCGGTACCCAGGGTTCTAGGAGTATAGACAAAGCACTTTCCGAAGCCGTACCAAAATTATTAGAACGTCACAAGCACCTCTATTTAGTCCACGTCTTTGGCAGACTTAACGAAGATAGTCAGAAAGAACAATACGCAGGTTTGTCTAGTGATTTGAAATCCAGAATTAGAAAGTTGCTATTTATTGAAAATGCGTTTGATTATATTGCTGCTGCAGATTTAATCATAGGCAGGGCAGGGGCTACTTCAATTGCGGAGTTTGCAACAATTGGCAGAGCATGTGTTATCATCCCCGCCGCTCAGTTGACTGGCGGTCATCAACTTGAGAATGCACAATTGCTATCTCGACAGGATGCCGCAATAGTGCTCAATGACAATGATGAGCTCGCTGAGGCACTTTATAAAGCATGTGACAGCCTAATAGCAGACAAAAAACGCGTAAGCGAACTAGCGAAGAATATTCAGCAATTTGGTAACCCAGAGGCGGCTAGTAAGATCGCAGAACTATTAATAGAAGTAGGATCGAAGAATGGCATTTAAGCTCAAGAAGAAAAGCGACGACCGTAGAAGATCTACTAAGAAAGGTTTTAAAGTCCAAAACTACTACACGCCGTCCACTAGACCTATAGAGATAGATATGTCTTCTAGCAAAAGACATTCTAAGAAACGAGCCGATACTTCAACGAGAAACTATAGAAAATTTATAAGAAATATACTATTAGCAATTTTTATTGGTTACGTCCTTTTCATGTTACTAGCATTGAATAGCCAACCTGTAATTGACATTACTTCGAGTAATACCACGGGTATTACTGCCGATCGATATAAGCAACCACTCACAAGTTTTCTTAAACAAAGTATTTTTAATACAAACAAGATCACTCTCAGAAGTTCACAGATAGAAAAAGACATGATGCGGGATTTTCCTGAAATCAACAGTATTAGCATTAGGTATTCTTTTGTTGGAAGACATCCTGAAGCACGAATCTCTATAGACTCAATTCCTATTACCTATAACTCTAATGGAGCTAGCTATTTAGTTACTTCAAGAGGTATGAATGTCGGTACAATAGAAACATTACCATTTCAAAAAGATCAGATATTAATTAAAGATGAATCAGGTGTACAGACTTCTAAAGGAAATATTGTCCTAAGACAGGTCGATGTAGACTACTTCATCAAAATTAAACAAATACTAAACTCAAAAAACCAAAAAGTAGAATATTTCCGTCTAACGACATCCCAAAGGGAAGCGGAGCTTAAAATCGTAGGAGCGCCTTATTTCGTAAAATTATATTTAGACGATAACCCACTTATTGAAATGGGTACATATTACGCATCAATCAAGACCATAGGGGAGGGGGGTGAGAGCCCGAAAGAATATATAGATGTTCGTGCCGGCGAAAAAGTCTACTGGAAATAAAAACATATAAAATACTATAAAAAACAACAAAAAGCAAATATTTACAAATATGCTCTAACGTGTTCGGTATTTGTTTATAAATAGTGTAAAAGTAAGCATTCAATGTGGGAGAGTGCTGACGTTAATGGTTTAGTACTGCTACCAAGTCCCCTTTAAGGGGAGGTAGCAAAAGACATAGAAAAACTGTGGAAAACTATATTAATCTACATAAAGTTGGTTAATGCAAACAATCATATATTCTCAGCTATGGGCAACGTATATTAGCGGGTGAATATTTAAATTAATTTATCGAAATAAGTACCAAGCGTCGTATTCCCCCCTGTTAGGCAATGATATGTTAGTCATCAGAATGTACATATATAGAGTCGTAAAAGATATATTGTGCGACATAAGATATCAGCATGAATATAGTCCTCTGCTCCAGCTGATTCGTTTCAAATTTGGAACTTCATTTAATAAATATTTATTATATTCGCCTTGCCCCATTACAATTTAGTATTAGCTATTAGAATTGACCTTTTATCCCATTTTCTGACCATGTTTGTACATAATCAATGTTCGGTAAAAGTACGGTGTCATACCGGTACTACCACATAGCAACAAAACAGGGGTTTGACCCCACCCCTGTTTTATATCTGTTGATTTTCTTGATTTTTCTTTTTTCTGGATCGTTTTCTTTTGCGTTTTTTTGGCTGATCTGTATCAGACTCTACTTTAATGCCGGTTAAACCCAATAAGCTCGAAGCAGGATTGGTTGTTTGGCCACTTGTCACAACGTCAGGTTGATTAACTGAGGTTAGCCCTTTTGCTAGTGGTGTCGTTTCTGAGGAAGTGCGAATATAGGCTTCAACTTCTTCTCTGGAAGCCGTGAAATTCTGTCTATTGAGTGACACGATTTCGGCAGTTAAGTCATTTTGGCTTTTTGGCATTACTAAAGTTGTGCCAGAGAAAGCGGGTGCTTTTTCGCCATTAATTATCATTGTTGCCACAAAGTTTCGATTCTGCATTTGAATGATATCTCCAGCCATAAATTGAGGCTCAAAGTATTTCTGCAAAAAAGCAGAGTCATCTGGGCTTACTCGGAAAGATATGATCGAACCCACGTTCCCGAAGACGGCGTCACGAACTGTTTCTTCCATCTGTGAGATATACTGGTTTGCTACAGACAGGCAAAGGCCATATTTTCTAGCCTCACTCAATATCACTGCAAAGCTATCCGTTGCAAAGTTCTGGAACTCGTCAACATAAAGATAAAATGGCCTACGTTTTTCTTCTGGTATGTCGGCACGACTCATAGTCGCAAGTTGAATCTTGGTGACCATCATAGCGCCCAGGATAGCAGCGTTATCTTCTCCGACTAGACCACGGGAGAGATTCATTATTAAGATTTTACCGTTATCCATAATTTCTCGTACGTTGAAAGTGCTTTTTGGTTGGCCGACAATGTTTCTGATCATCGGGTTGGCAATAAAAGCCCCAACTTTGTTTAAAACAGGGGCAACTGCTTCACTAGCAAACTTATTCTCCCAGCTCGCAAACTCAGAAGTCCAAAAAGTTTTTACGACCGGGTCTTCAATGTAGCTAATTACTGCATCACGAAACTTTTTTTCTGTCAGCATGCGAGGTATATCAAGTAAAGTTGAATTCGGGAAATCTAGCAGTGCTAGTATCGTATAGCGCAGGATATATTCCAGCCTTGGGCCCCATGAATCAAATAAACGCTTCATAATACCAACAAGTTCAGAGCTAGTTTGAGTCTTGAAGGCTGGGTCGCTAACTTCAAGGGGATTAAAGCCGATCGGATAATTAGTGTCAGCAGGGTTGAAATATACCACGTCCTTTAGCCTTCTCTCAGGAATGAAACTCAACATATTAAATGCAAAATCACCGTGCGGGTCTATCACGGCAAATCCTTGGTCATAGAATATGTCAGACAAGCACATTAGTTCCAGAATCTTTGTCTTACCTACTCCGGTTTGGCCTAAGACATAGATATGTCGTCCACGATCCTTACGTAGTGCTCCAAAAACCTGATTATCACCACGAAAGTTTGTGACAGCAAATGGGCTGAGCTCTTCGGCTGAATATTTTGCAGGTGTAGGTAAATTTGCAGGTGGTTCTGCGGTCTTAGAGTTTGCCCAAACAATATTTGGGGTTTCTACATTTGTGTGGGGTAAGTGATAAAGGCTGGCTAGCTCCTCTATATTCAGTATAAAGCCCTTATCTTCAAAGTTTCGTTGCCTAAAAGCAATAAGTCGAGATTTTTCAAAGCTTGGGCTTTTGCTTTGGAAGCCATTTAGGTTAGTTGTATTAAACTGCTTGAAGGTGCCAACCATCGACTGCATTCTTAGACGGGCAGTCCCCTCATTATTTCCTAGATACGCAAGTCGGATCTTTACTTGATAGCCAAGTTTGGTGCTTTTTTCTTGAATCGCGGTGATGCGAGATTTATCTCTTTCACTCAACTCCCCTTCTCCAGTGGCTTTATTATCATATTCCGGAGGTTTTGCAAGTGCCCCTAAAATCCCGCCAATTCCCAAGCCGGATTTGCCTGCCTTTTCTTTGATTTTCTTGACCATGCTCGAGCTGCGCTTATGCCAGTCATCGCTAATTGGCTTGACCGTAATCTGTATCCACATCTGCTCATCATCCATGTCTAGTTTAGATAGAGTCGCTGTAATTGCCGCCAGTGGGTCAACTTCAAAGCTTTGGAAGGTTTTTATGGGCAATGTCTCATTGTCTGTCAGAATTAACTCCGTGGTATGCACGATGCTAGTATTGTCAGAAGATAGGGTGTAGTCTTCCGCCGATTCCTTTATTTGGGCTGTCGGGTATTGAGCATAAATTTGCCCTTCTACGAATGATTTTAAGTGCTCTGGAAGCCAAACATAAAAGCGTATCAACTTGTTGACTGACGCTATTTCAAAACTAATTCTCTCTTGAATCGGGGTGCGAGCAAACACGCCAATTTTTGGCTTCAAAATTCCGTGTAAAGCAGCGAACATTGCTTCAGCGGCAAGTTCTTTTTTGTCGTTTGCTTTAGGTATCTCAAGTATTAGCAGCTTGTGAGGCGCTACTGTTTCGCCACCATTCATAAGCGCTATTATATATGCTTTAGATACTACTGTACAGCTATGCCAGAAGCCGTAAGCCCGCTATTAAGGACTATCGTTTAACTTCTTTAATACACTACGTAGCCTGTGAGTGCTTTTTGGGTTATCAAAACGGTCATAGCCGGTAGTTTCATCATCACCCACGAATTCTTCAAAGTAGGAACCCTCCGGAATCCTAGTAATACCGTGGCCGTGGTCATTTACATATACCGGTTTAGTTGGGAATACATCTCTTACGACTTGTAATACCGTTGCATTTGGATTCTGAAAACGTAATTGTAAGGCTCTTGCGAATAAACTTCTTACAAATTCATCAACTTCGGAAATCACTTTTTTATCTGCGGCTAAGTACTGTCCCATAGTCCTTTTGAGGTAGTGTTCATCAATATGCTTAAGTGGCTCTAAAAGATTCTCAAGTTCATCTAGCTCTTTGTCAATCTCTAAGCCGAATTGATTGCCAAAAAACTTCATCAAGGCCCTAGATTTCTCAGCCACTTTATCGGGGTGGACATTAGTGCCAAGTATTTCAAGACCGGCAATCGGTTTATCCATAGTGTCTGAGTCGAGCACTATTCCAATAATTTCATCCCCACTCGCTTTGTCGATAAATCTTTCATCGAAGTATCCTCGCTCCGATAATTCTTTTTCATTACCACCTGCTATCGCAAATGTTATAGGGCTGCCCTCTATGTATGTGAAGAATGCTTCGTTGGGTTTCCCGGGCTGAGGCATAATTGCGACGCTAACCAGCTCGGTGCCGTTAAAAGCACCTAAGCCGGAGTTATTGTTGAAAATATTTTTCTCTTCGCGGTCTGACCCGGGGAGCAACCCAAAAAGACCAACCCCATATAGAGATAGCGCATCGGCCCCAATACCGTGGAATAATGTGTCTGATGGAAGACCTTTAAAGGGTTGTTGTTCGTCTTTACTGACACCCATAAATATTATTGTATATCACTTTTGGCAATATCCCAGACTTTAGGATGTATAAGATTGACCAATATATTTTAAGCGAGGTTATATGTAGCTTTGGCAACACGTTTGAATTGTTTTTTGCCCTGGAGATTCAATAGAATGGTTGTTTCTTTAACCTGGCGATGTTTCAATACACGCTTTACGATTTCGTCACGGTGGAGAGGCTCACCTGCTTTTTGCAAAACTTCAGTAATAATATCAGCTACTGTACCCTTGCTGTATCCCCATTCGCTAAGTGCGTATATGCCTCGGCCAATTAATACAAATCGTTTGTCTTTGATAAGTTCATTATGAATTGCCTGCGTAGTCACGTCTTTACGTTTGAAAGAAGAATCACGAATGGATCCGGCAATTTCGCCGAAGTGCATTGGCTTTCCATTGTCTCGTAAGATCACGTAGATTTTGTCCCGAATGTTCTTTGGGTTAACCAAAGGCCACTTAACTAGCCCCCACTGCCCCCCTAGTGAAGCCAGTTGCTTAGAAACACTTGCAAGTGCAGAAACCCGTGCTGAATCTGCTGCGCCGATTGCTTCTTTAATTGTGTCGGCGTTAACTGGCTTATTTAACTTTTTGATTGCTTCTACGATTGAGCTAACAGCTTCCTTTATCTTTTTCTCGTCGTGCTCTATCTTTGCACCAACAGCATGGTAGAAATGGTCGTTATCATCGATCACACTTAGCGATGGAGCTAGTTCAGACAAAAAAGATACTCTAGACTGATCAATTTTTGAATTATCTTTGGTTAGTTTTGCGGCCAAATCGCTGATACGAGCAACATGTCCCATTGAAGAGATATGGCTTAAAACGGTTTCTTCAAACTGTTTAACCATAGGCAAATCTTTTTCGGCCATGATTTTGAGGCGGGCCATGACAGCCTTCTCGAGCTGTCTCACTCGCTCACGGGTTATGTTTAGAAGTTCGCCGATCTGTTCAAGAGTCTCTTTTCGGTCATAGAGACCGTAGCGACGTGCAATAATCTCTCGTTCTCGTTCTCGTTCGATAGAGGCCAAAATATCGCCCACAATTTTTTCTATGTCTAATTTGCTTGCGACTGCTTCTTGGTCCATCTGTATCTCCTGAATTTCCTAATTTTAAGGATATCTAACTAAATAGTATAAAATACAATTACTTATTAGTCAAACTAATTATTTATCTAAGTTATTGTAGCATATTTTGGTTTCATTTGCGCAATCCTTTTATAGGAATATTACAACAAAACATCTTTGCAATAGTGGTAGAATTGTGGATAAACCTTTAATGCTTAGGCTAAGGTTATTTTTTGGTCTTTCGCACCTTCCAGCGGGATTTCTTCTCGGGTGCTTTTGCTAGAAGTTCTTTGGCTTCATCTTCGGTGATTGTTTTCGGGTCGGTATCTTTAGCTATACGAGCATTCTTTTTACCGTCAGTAATATATGGTCCGTATGGACCGTTTAAAATCTGAATATTACCGAAACTTGCGATATGCTTCTCAGCATCCTTTTTTAGTTTTTCTTCTATCAATTCTAAGGCTTGATCTAAGGTAATATCGTGTGGGTCGAGTGGCTTGATGGAAACATACATTTTTTCAACTTGTACGTAAGGCCCAAATCGCCCGATATTTGCCTTTATCTCCTTTCCTTCGCTTGTCTTGCCGACCGTTCGAGGTAGTTTGAAGGCCTGTATCGCTTGCTCTAGCGTTACAGTTTCAATTAAGGCACCTTTTGGCATCGCTGCAAATTGAGGTTTATCATCCTCGTTTTCATTGCTGCCTAGTTGTAGCATTGGGCCATACCTACCAAATCGTGCGTAAATCATTTTCCCAGTCTTAGGATCTACCCCCACCTCCCTGGCCTGTGAGGCCTCTGAGCGACTGATATTACCTGATTTTTCTACTAGTTGCCTGAAGGGTCCATAAAAGCTTTTCAGCATCTCATACCAGACTAGCTTACCTTCAGCGATTTGGTCGAAATCGTTCTCGACATTTGCCGTAAATCCATAGTCCACAACTTGAGTGAAGTTCTTTTCCAGGAAATCACTCACTACAATACCGCTGGCTGTCGGTACTAGCTTTCCTCTGTCAGAACCAGTTTTTTCACTGATAATCTCTTTATCGATAGCTCCATTTTTCAGCGTTAACAGAATTGTATCCCTTGGCTCGCCTTCGTTCTCACCCTTCTGGGCATATCCACGGTCTTGAATTGTAGAGATTATAGTCGCGTAGGTGCTTGGTCTGCCAATACCTAACTCCTCAAGTTTTTTGACTAAACTACCTTCTGAAAATCGCGCTGGAGGCCTAGAGAAGACCTGCTTTGCGCTTGCTGTTAACATAGTTAAGTCATCACCTGTCTTAAGGGGAGGCAAGATGTTATCTTCCTTACTTGATGAGCTATAGGCTTTCAAGAAACCGGGGAAAACAATTACTTCTCCTTTGGCAGTGAACAACTCACTATGCCCATCAACGGCTACAGCCACATTGGTTCGCTCAATTTTGGCAGGTGCCATCTGACTGGCTAGAGCACGGCTCCTAATAAGATCATATAATTTCTGTTCATAAATATCAGATGATGCATGTTCAACAGATATATCAGTTGGCCTGATAGCTTCGTGCGCTTCCTGGGCGGAGGCAGATTTAGTCCTGAATGTTCGCGTTTGATGGTATTCCGGTCCGTATTTAGATTGAATATATTTTCCAATACTATCTACTGCCTCAGGAGCCAAGTTGACAGAGTCGGTCCGCATGTAGGTGATCTTCCCGTCCTGGTACAATTTTTGAGCTGCCGACATCGTGGCTTTAACTGAAAAACTCAATCTGCTTGCAGCCGCCTGCTGAAGTGTGGAGGTCGTGAATGGTGCATGGGGGTTTCTTGTGCCCGGATCGGTTGAAACTTCGCTGACTTTAAATTTACTTTTAGCAATACTCTCCAGAAAAACTCTAGAAGAATCTTCGTCCGGTTTTCGAGTATTAAGCTCGGCGTCAAATTGATCTTTTTCATGAGAAAATTGAGCAGTAATCTTAAAATCACTTTTTGATTGGTGAGCAAGGATCTCACGTTCTTTCTCTACAAGAAGTCTTACTGCCGGGGATTGAACACGGCCAGCCGACTTTCCTCCGGGCACTTTTCTTTGAACGACTGGTGAAAGGTCGAAGCCGACCAAGCGGTCCAACACCCTTCTGGCTTGTTGAGCATTAACTAGATTCATATCTACTGTTCTAGGATTCTCTAAAGCGTGTATAATTGCAGTCTTTGTGATTTCGTGGAAGACAATTCGTTTAGTTTTAGTTGGGTCAAGTTTTAGAATCTCGCATAGATGCCAGCCGATTGCTTCTCCTTCGCGGTCTTCATCGGTTGCGATCCATACTTCATCAGCTTCTTTGGCAGCTTTTCTGAGCTCACTTATTAGCTTCTTCTTCGTTGGGTCTGGTTCATAAACAGTCGCAAAGTTGTTTTCAACGTCAATCGGCGGAGTCCCGTTTTTGAGCTTTTTCTTCGGTATATCGCGGATATGCCCTACGCTCGAGAGCACTGTAAAACCACTCTCTAGGAATTTAGAGATAGTTTTTGCCTTGGCTGGCGATTCAACGATTACAAGATTCTTGGACATAAGCTTTATTAATATTAACAAAAGTGTCAATCGCCAAGCTTACTACTCAAAAATATTAAATGCAACAGATAATTCTATTTGGAAAAAGTCGGAGCACATAGAATTGGCCATCTACAGGGAGGGCTCGAGAATGAGCCCTCCCTGCGTGGCGGACCCGTTTTTCAGCGCTTCGTGTAGTTGCGCTGGAAAGCCGGGTCATTTCGACTGATCACCGCCGCAACGGCGACCAGCGAGATAAGTCCGAGGACGGCGTAAGCCGCCCACTGGATCACCTTCTTGGAATTCATCTTTCCCCCTAGTGGGTAGTGCTCCGACTCGCAAATTTATATACGAAAACCATAAATATTGCAAAAAATAATTCCTTGTGCGATGCTTATGTTAATGTTAAAAACAAAAATTAAATTCTTAATATCTTTTCTGTATCTTTCTACTTTTGTTGTTGCTCTATCGCCACGATCAGCTCAGGCATTGTCCGCATGTGATCAAAATCAAGATAATGCTAATTTCTATCAATCTGTTATCAAGCTTGACCCCGGAGAATACAATTTTTATGTCAAATTAAACAAAATACAGCAAAATGCGAATTCTGCACTTGGTATACAAAGCCTAGATGGCGTAACTTGTACAGTTCTTGGCGAAGCCCTCGCAAACTCATCTTCATGGGTTAAGGCTGGTGAGTATGCCATAAAACCGGATGATCAAGTAGTAGGCATTAATTTATCTATCGATGATCTAGAGTCATCCTTTGATGCTTCCTCGCCCTCCATTCTAATCTCCCCTAAAAGCGACAAAATCTGTGCAGATGTCAATAACTGCAAGGTAGAATTTGAAAATAAAGAGTATTTTCAAAGTCCACAAAAAATATCCCTAAATAGCGATACGTTAAGAGTAGCTCAATATAAGCCAATTACATCGATAAATGAGGTTAAAAAGTCTCTATTTTATATTGATAACAAATTTTCATACAGCTCACTTGGTAGTAAAGAATTTAATCAAAGTTATGTAGGTTCGGGTTCACATACCCTAAAGACGAGTAAACTGATGGATAATGGTCAAGTGTTGGAGACTTCTGAGGAGGTAGACAACGCCTTTGATCTTCGTCATTTCGTTTTGCCATTCATTCTAAATAATTCTGGGATTCTAAGTTTTATTGGTATCGGGCTTTCTTTATATATTCTCTACCTTCTAATCATTTCGCTTACTAGAAAAATAATAAGGAAGAACAGGTGGAAGAAACAACATATTGCATCAGAATCGAATGCCGGAAAAATTGACCTTAGCTCTGTGCAAATGTATGAACAAATACAAAAACAAAATGCCAACAACAAAGAAGTTAAACTGGTCTTAAGAATTGCCATAATACC
>JAGQMS010000005.1:2274-43677 GCA_020428535.1 Candidatus Saccharimonadota bacterium | reverse complement strand
TGATTTGCAAGGTCGCCGACAGTTCTGCGCGCATAGAAGCAAGTAAATCTAGATGATAAACAAGTTCGCCAGGTTCACTAACTTCACTAGGGTCTAGGTCTTGCGGGTCTATATTAAAAGCTTGGGCACCGGTGACATTATCTAAGCCTCTTGATAGAGGATTGCCCGACACACCAGCAGTAGCAGTGATCCCAACTCCCTGAACTGCTCGAGGGTTTCTGACGATCTTCCAAATTAAACGGTTTGGGTCAACCGTGCTTTGCACAGCTTCGTATGTACGGGTATAGGAGCTATCGCCGTCTTTTGGGTTAATCTCAATCTGACGAAGTTCGCCAAGATTTTCTGGTCTGACTACTGCTGAAGATTTAGATGACATAATAGATACATTTTAACATAAGCTTGTTGCTTTGTCAATGTTGGGATTATGTATACTAATGCGTTTGGAGTTACTTCCCTACCTGGAGCTCGAATTTCAAGCGCTAGGTAGGAATGACAGCGTAGCGGCTGCCCATGGTTCTCCCGTTTTCGGGGAGACCGTGGTCCGCATGCAAGCGAACATTCCTGTGACCGTCCGGCCCGCGACACCTTTTAAGGCTGTGATGCCTCACGTGGTGGCCGCGGTCGGTACGGTCGTTGTCGGTGAGACCAAGGCCAGGCCCCGGTCGACGACCATCTGCCATTCAGCCTCCGTCTTGGAGGGCTCGACGCCGTTCTGGGGGATGTCCACCCAGACGACGCTGGCGTCGATACCGACTCGCAGAGCGGTCGGCTGGGCAGCCAGGATGCCGAGTACGGCATTCTGGTCGGCACTGCCGCGCACCTCGATGCGCTGGCAGCCGAACGGCGCTGTCGGCGAGGGGCCGCCACAGTCATTCGGCGTGGGGATCTCCTCCCCTACACCAATGACCACCGTGACGGTGACCTTGGTCGTCGTGGCCTGGTCATCCTTGTTGCCAAAGACGACCATCGCCACGATTGCGGCGATGACGGCGACGACGACGAAACCAGCGAAGACCTCGCCGTTCTTGTTGTTGTTCATGAAAGACTCCCTGATTCAGATTTCTGGAAAGGTTCCAGAGCACTTGAGACCCACCATTTAACTGTCCTTGAGAGGGAGCAGTTTTGATCTCAATTGTTCTGGGACCGTCAACCAAAAGAAACAAGAATTCTTCTTGCAATTGCTACGCTGTCAAAATGCTCTCGTAGGAGTACCAAAACTCAACTAGAGATAGATCTATTTTAACATAAGCTCGTTCTTGTGTCAATATTAGTGTAATCTTGGGAAAGTGAAGCCGAAGGTGGAGCCTTTGCCTTCGCGACTCCTGAATATTATCGCTCCACCGCTGGCTACGACTACCTTTTTGGCCATGAAAAGCCCAAGGCCCGTGCCGTCTGGTCGGGCTTTTTGAGCGTTCCCGGCTCGGTAGAATTTGCTAAACAACTTATGCTGTTCGTCTTTTGGCACACCGATACCATTGTCGGTGATGGTCAGCTCTACTGACTTTGAATTGGCGTGTAGCTCGATCTTTACCTTACCGCCAGCAGGCGTGTAGTACAGAGCGTTATCGGCAAAATTCATGATCACTTGTCTGATCTTTGTCTCATCAAGCATCATTTTCGGAAAATCTGCAGGCTTTTTAAATTCAAATGAAATATTTTTAGCTGAAGCTGCTTCTTTTAGCTGAGCAATCTCCTCTTCAACCATTTCTGGCAAGAAACATTCATTCTTCTCGATAACGAACTTACCTGTTTGCAGTCGAGATACATTCAAAAGATCAGCAATTAAATAAACCATGCGTTGAGCGCTAGCGTAGGCCGTGCTGAGCATTTCGGATTGCTGTTTGCTAACTTTGCCAACATCACCGTCTAGAACCATGCTGAGATAGCCCTTGATGCTCGTTAGTGGCGTTCGAAGTTGATGGCTGGCCATACTGATGAATTCATCTTTGGCCTCATCAAGAGCCTGTAGCTTGGCGTTGCTTTGCTTTAATGCCCTGGTGGCTTGGTCAATTTCTTTGATAAGTTTCTCATTGAAGCCCTCAATTTCTTGATAACGAAGGGCGTTTTGAATGGCAACACCCAGCTCATCGCCAGCCACATCAAGCACAAATATATCCCTATCTACATAGCTATCACCGCTACGCTTTTCGCCAAACAGCATCAAACCCACTACATCTTTTCCGGCGATAAACTTAACAACGAGACCAACGTGAAGTTTGTTCAAAATCTTATACGATCGACTACTGGTACCTTCTAGCTTATCGACCCTGACGATGACTTCATCCTTCAATTCAGAGACACAGGAGTATATCTCTTCCAGCTCGGACTTCTCTAGCTTGATCTCATCACTAGAATGAGTAATGATTCCGTGTTTGTCTGACTTAACCAAGAACATGATTTTTTCTGGCGAAAAGGCTACCCTAAATAGTTCCTCGCTAGCAGAAAGCAAATCTCTGAGTTCGAACTTTTCTACTATTAAGTTTCCAACTTCACCGAGTAGCTTTTCCGGATCGTATTGGTTGCGATAGAAAATTTTGAGCGTTACCCTGTCAAAAAACTGATGAAGAGGGTGGAATATAATTGCACTGAATACTGCGACTACTATGTATACCCAGCCGTAGCTTGCCTGGCTTACCGAACTAGCGTCTAAAGAGGCAGTGATCGCGCTCATCACTGCGAAATACCCGCCGATTAATACTAGCAGGGACAGTGCATATGCAGTACCCCTTGCCACCGTACCTCGCACATCAAACATGTGATGCTTGACAATTGCAAAACCCATAAACCCCAAAAAGAATAGGGTACCCACCGGGCCAAACCTGCCGGGACCATAGTCAGATAGTATTGCTGGCAATATAACCGCGAACAAGAACACCCAAGAAACTGTAATTGCTATACCGAGCGATACATTCCGAATTTGCGCCCTACTAACAGGGTTACCCGCCTTGTAGTGACGGTAAAAATTTGCTATCGAGAGGACCACCCAAAAGAAGATCAAGCCCAGTGACAGAGGGTATAGAAAACCAGTAACAAAATCAGAATACCCCTTCTCAAAAGTAATTGATGATATGAACCAAGGGGACATAATTGCCGCACTAAGAATTAAAAGTAAAATTAGTGATGGTGCTGATATCAGTCTGTTCTGGCCTTTAACTGTAAAAACTCTCGAGAAGTTGTACATGAAAAATACTACACCTGTCGCAAAAACAAATAATAGCCTGGAAAACCATAGCTTTAACACGTCGCCCGGGGCATGATCCGACAAAAATACGCAGACCTCCCAGCCCGTTATAGAAAGCGCCATGAGACTGTAAAGTGCCACTGGGGTAGAATTTTCTTTGGTACGGAGTCGAAAGATATAAAACGCCAATACAGCGTTTATGATTAGTACCGGCAATAATATCAGAAAATCTCTCATAAGCTTTACGGCGTATCTATTACGCTATCTACCCCTTTTCACCCAGTAACATACCGTATATATCAGGACGATCTTTTCTTATGCGTTCAATAGTCTTTGGGATATTCATGTATACCGGCAGGCAAAGCGACCCATCGTAATCAAGTGCTGA
Organism: Candidatus Saccharimonadota bacterium; assembly: GCA_020428535.1. GTDB lineage: Bacteria > Patescibacteriota > Saccharimonadia > Saccharimonadales > JAGQMS01 > JAGQMS01. Next base: position 40,108 of record JAGQMS010000005.1, on the reverse strand, counting down.
CAAATTATTCATCGTCTTGAACGGTTCGCCCAACTGCTGAATTATTTTCAGGGGGTGCAGATCCATCACCGCGATCATATATGATTTCCGCATGACTAGACTTACCTGCGTCAGACACTCGGAAAGCAACTGCATGCTAATACGATTTCCCTCGCCACCCCGATATTCTGGCAATACTGACCAGGTTACAATTTCGGCTACGTCTTTGCGATCGATTGACAACTTCTCTAGCATTCCCTCTTCGTTCCATACCTCCCTTAAAATTCGTTCCGCCGGGAAACCTTCATGAGAATCTACGTTAATCCTGATGCTACCCATTGGAATTTTTTCATCCGTATCAACAACAATTATAAAAGTGCTGGAGTGTCCATACTTCGCATAATGGGCATGATAGGACTGATAGCTATAGTCAAACTGGTGATGGAACACTGTAAACTCAACAAAACGAGCCAGCTCTTCGTAAGGATGTTTTTCATTAGTTACAAAAAGCTTAAATCTCGCCTCATGTTTATCGCCCGCATCACTCAGTAGATCAGCAGTTAGCTTACTAATCTTAGTAAGGTCAAAGTATTTGGGTACATCTTTGCTAAAGGATTGCATGGTTTCCTACATGTTTCATCTTATCAATAATGATAACCTATATCCTTATGCTTTGCTTGCCTTAAGGGTTAACTTTTTTTACAATATAATCATCCAAAATATGCAAAAACAAAAAAATCTCATAAAGTTTGGACAAATCCTTGTATGGCTTTACGGAAAGTTAATTGCTGCGACAGTAATCAAAACGGATGTCAGCTTGCCAAATATGGACGGTATTGCTAAAGAAAAACCGCTGATCATCATCTCAAATCATGTATCGCATCTCGACCCGTATTTGCTAATGGGCAGCCTAAGCTGGAGGGAACTGAGAATCATAAGCCCCATGAAAGTAATGATGGCAAAGTGGTACTTTCATTCTCCTCTGATGCCATTTGCATGGCTTATGGGCTGCTTCCCAGCTCGACCGCTATTGAAACCTTTTAAAAAGTGGTCTGGTACAGCGGCATCAATTAGATACCTTAAGAAGGGATACAGTCTGGGGATTTACCCTGAGGGCAAGCGTGTATTCGAAGATAAGCAGGAGCCTCATTACGGTGTGATCAAGATTATGCAGTCAATCGAATCATATGAAGCGCATGTTTTGCTGTGCCATATCAATAGGAATAAAGAGAATGGTAACGAGTATTTTATTTCAATCGAGCAGGACGATAGTGTTCTTAAGTTTACAGAGCCAAGTTTAGTAATGGACAGGTTATTCTCTATAGGCCATAATGTTTAAGCATGAATGTTCTCATCATTGAAGATGATCAATCGATCTCTCAGATGTACCAGCTTAAATGCCAACTCACAGGCATTAATGCCGTTGTGGCTAATGATGGGAAACAGGCTTTAGAAATACTAAAAAGTTTTACGCCCGAAGTTATTCTTTTAGATATTTTGATGCCCATCATGAACGGAGCTGAATTTTTAAGAATTTTTCACTCCCAAGAAGACAACAAGAAAATCCCTGTATTGATTCTGACTAACACCAGCGCCGAGGAGGCCCCATCAAGCATTTGGGGAAATGGTATTGCGGGCTATATTGTAAAAGCTAATACTACTCCATCTGAGGTAATCAATAAAATAAAATCAATTGCTAAGAAGGATTGAAAGTCGACAATCCCGACAAGTATACTAAACATATGCCAAAAATTGCGATTATAGAAGATGACCAAGCAATCGCCCAGATGTATCGACTGAAGTTCGAGGGCGAAGGATTCAATGTCCAAATGGCCTCAAACGGCCGCCTTGGTCTTGAATTGACCAAACAAATGATGCCGGACATTATTCTGCTCGACATAATGATGCCTGAAATGAATGGCGACGAAATGCTCGAAAAATTGCGCGCAACCGAATGGGGCGCAGACATTAAGGTAATAATCCTAACCAATATGGGTGAAAATGAAGCACCGGCAAAATTGAAATCTCTCAATGTTTCGGATTTTATTGTCAAAGCTGAAATGACTCCACGCCAAGTTGCTGAGCTTGTTAAGGAAGTTTTGGCTAGATGAAAATTGGTTTTGCTGGCTGGGGGCTAGAGGCCCAAAGCGCGTTTAGATTTTATGGAGATGAGCATCGCTACGTTATAGCTAATGAAAAGCCCCGCCCTGACTTTCCGGTGTCAGAAAATGTTGAAATTTTTTCACTTTCTGAGACAAGAAAACCCGGGCTAGTTGGAAATGTCTCCGACTTGAGCTATCTGAACCATTTCGAAACTTGCGATATGGTTATTTATCAGCCATCAATTGCTAAAAACCTCGAGAAACACTTTCTGCCAGAAGATGAATTCTGGGGGAAAGCCAAAACAATCCAGCATATATTCTTTGAAAAATGCCCCACCAAAAATATCATTGGCGTAACCGGCACTAAGGGCAAGGGCACAACTACAACATTGATTGCTAAAATGCTCGAGGCAGCTGGCAAAAGAGTCCACGTTGGGGGAAATATTGGTCTTCCGGTATTGGATCTATTACCCCAAATATCAGCTGATGATTGGGTTGTCCTAGAATTATCCAGCTTTCAGCTGTATAAATTCCCCTACTCACCACGCATTGCGGTGCACTTGATGATGATGCCCGAACACATTGAAGAGTGGCACAAAACTATGGAAGACTACGTGCAATCAAAGCGCAATATTTTCCTTCACCAGAAAGAAGAGGATTTTGCGATTTTTTACCCAAAAAACAGTTTTAGTTCAGAAAACGTTAGATTTTCAAAAGGTAAACACATCCCATACACAGAAGAACCAGGTGCATATATCGATTCAGATGGGTTTTTAACAATATCAGGCCTCAAAGTCTGTCGCAAATCTGAGTTTGCCTTGCTAGGAGAACATAATATACAAAATATATGTGCAGCTACAACTGCTTTTTGGCAAGCGTTCCAAGATCAAGATGCTGTCAAAAAAGTTGCCATTTCGTTCTCCGGTCTTGAGCACCGATTGGAGTTTGTGAAGGAGATTAACGGTGTGAAGTTCTACGACGATTCGTTTGGCACTACACCCGACACAGCAATAGTTGCGATGGATTCCTTCTCGCAACCAAAAATTATGATTGTTGGCGGTCATGACAAGGGCAACCCAATGGAACAAATGGCGAGCAGGCTTTCTAAAGAGGATGTCAAGAAAGTTATCTTTATCGGTTCAATCGGTAAGAAGTTATACGAATTGGCTATCTCTGCGGGTCTTGACCAATCAAAAGCCACAATAAAAGACGATGGAAACAGCTGGACAATGGAGGAAATAATCGCAGAAGCCAGGGAAAGCTCCTCAAATGGTGATATAGTCCTGCTCTCCACTGGATGCGCTAGTTTTGGAATCTTCCAGAACTATAAGGATCGCGGAAATCAGTTTAAGCAAGCTGTTCTATCAGCGTCTTAACACGATCTACTATGGCGCTCTCAGGCTGGATAACCTGAGCTCTACCTTTTGTGTATTTTAGGATTTCTTCGCGTATCCAATGATAGTGAGTGCAACCTAAAACAACTACATCTGCGCCATCTCTGCATACGCTGTCTATAGTTTCTCTGATTTGTTTGTAGTTCACCTGACTTGATTCGATCATTCTCGCCCAGTTGCTACAGTCTGGCTCGAACACTTCGACCTTGGATGCAAATTCGTTTTTTAACTCCTCGTATCTCGGACTTGAAAGAGTCCTAGGAGTCGCGCAAACGGCAATTTTTCCAGATTTTGTCAGATTGCAAGCGGGTTTAACCATTGGGACAATACCAACAATTTCAACAGTAAATTTTGAACGAATTTTAGGAAAAATCGTGCAGGAAACTGTATTGCAAGCTACCACAATAATCTGACAGCCTTTATCGATAAGCAATTGAATCTTGGGCGTTACTAGTCTCTCAAGTTCTTCATCAGTTTTATCACCATACGGCATATTTTCTGAATCATTGATAAAAATAACTTCGTGATCAGCAAGGGCATTGCTTAATGCATCTGCCACTGACTTCCCGCCAACCCCAGAATCGAATACGCCAATTTTCATTGTTGATGTTTTATCGTAGCTTGTATCAGATTTTCAAATAGTGCCGCTACGGTCATAGGCCCAACACCACCTTTTATTGGAGTTATTGCAATGTTAGGTAATTTTCTGACATCTTCTGCTACATCTCCAACCACTGCACCACCTTCACTAGATGTGCCCGAATCAATAATCACAGCACCCGCTTTAATCATATCAGCGCGAATTAATCCAGACTTACCGACTGCAGAAATAATTATGTCGGAGTCTAGACATATGCTTTTTAGATCTTTTGTAGACTCATCCGCAGTTAATACCTTATAACCTGAACTTCCCAATAGCTTTGTCAGAGGTAATCCTACCAGTCTTCCCTGCCCAACGACTAAGATGCTCTTTCCTGAAAGCTCAATATTATAGGCACTTAGAAGCCATAGGATTCCTAAAGGCGTTGGTGGATCGAACTCTGAGCTTTTGGCAAGCCCATCAACGTCTTTTGACTGCGACACCATGTTTAGTAATACATCTGTTTTTGTCTGGTCCGCCAGTGGCAATTGAATGATAATGCCATCTATAGTCGGGTCTTGGTTGAGTTTCTTAATTATGTTTTCAGAATCAACTTCAGTTGACTTTAGAACCTTTACGTCGACACCAATATCATTCGCGTAGCGTTGTTTTATCCTTAGATAAAGATCAGTTACTTGATCATCATTGGTGCGCACTATCGCAAGGCAAGGGGTTTTGTTGAGACCTGCCACTTGTCTAGCTTGCCGCTCCTTAATATATTCAGCAACTTCTTGGCCATTTAAGACTTTCTGCTTGTTCATAACATTAGTATAGCTTTTGGTCTCATTAGATAGAAATTCAGTTATAATAACCATAAACATTTTATGAAACATGATCCGCTCAACCTCAGCGACAGAACAAAGAGAGTGCTTAATCAGCTCACCGTTCTTTTATTTCATGGTGGATTATCATTGGCAATCATTGCCGATATCCTAATTGACAGGCAATATTACAACTTGAATACACTAATCGGCATCAGCGCTGTATGTGTTGCTTTCTTGATATATGGAATTGCACGATTCTTTGATCTATTTAAAGTCAATAATTATCCATTAATATACTTAGTCGTCTACCACATAATTTTTGTAGTAGGGTTCGGATTCTTTGCTCCGGAGTACTCCCCTTTTCTGTTTACCTGGCTAATTCTTTTATATATCACAAACTATTACTACGGTCGGCCGGGATTCTTGTTGAGTTCTGGTTTATTATTAGTGACTCTTACAGGTGCTGCATTTCGACTTTTTAGCGGTGATGTTCTTGTCTATGACTACATTCAGTCCGTACTAACCCAGGGTGGAGTATTGATTGTCTTGGGATTATTTTTCCTAGAAACCGAATCGGTAGCTGATAAAGATCAGAAACTTATCCTCGGGAGTATGGATAAAGCAGAAGTTGAAAAACAGCGCCTAACCGCGCTGATTAACAGTATGGGTGATGGTGTTATATCGACTGATGAAAAAGGAATAATCAAGCTCTACAATGCAGCAGCGCTCAATGTAATTGATACGAATGCTGCTTTGGACAACAAGAGCATAGGCGATGTCATGAAGCTAATTGATAAGTCCGCCAAGATGGTAAATTTGGTTGAACTTGCCACCAACACAACGACAAATATTATTAGCGACGAATACCTGATGGTCTACCCAGATGGGGAAAAAATAAACTTATACCTAAACATCTCACCAATAAAACTGAGCTTCCAGCAAAACATAGAGCGTGGCTTCATCATTTCGTTTCGTGATATCACACGTGAAAAATCACTTGAAGAAGAAAGAAATGAATTTATCTCTGTTGTATCACATGAGTTAAGAACGCCTATAGCAATCGCCGAAGCAAATGTTTCAAACGCACAATTCATCGTTGAAAAAGGTAATAATATTGAGGGGATGAAGGTGGCTTTAGATGCTACCCACAAGCAAGTTCTATTTTTGGCAAACATGATTAATGATCTTTCTACTTTGTCACGTGCTGAACGAGGCATTCTTGATATGACTGTTGAGGAAATTTCGCCACGTGAAATAATGCAATCTCTGGTCGATGACTACAAGAAAGAAGCAGACACAAAAGGCCTGGAATTTAGCATCGAGATAGAAGATTCAACGCCAGAAAAAATTATGTCCAACAGATTGTATATCCGTGAAATATTACAAAATTTTGTTACTAATGCCATTAAATATACAAAGGAAGGTAGCGTCAAAGTAGTGTCCAAGGCCGATGATGACGGAGTAGTATTTGAAGTTAAGGATACTGGGATAGGCATTTCAAAGAGCGACCAAAAACGTGTCTTCGATAAATTCTTTCGTTCAGAAGATTTCCGAACTCGTGAAAGTAGCGGTACCGGCCTGGGCTTATATGTCGCCAAAAAGCTAATGAAACTCATTAACGCTAGCATTGATCTGAAAAGCAAACTCAATGAAGGATCGACATTTAGTGTGCATGTACCCAACCAAGAAGATAAAACTAAAAAAGAACATGAAATTGAAAACGAAAAATCCGAAAAATAAGATGAAGAATTATATTAAGTTTGCGCTATATATATTTCTAATTATTTATCTGGTAATAGGAGTGTTTTTAATCGCAATTAATAAATTCAGCTTTAATAGAAATGTCTTGCGAAATAATCCCACGTCGACAGAATGTGTAGATATTGGCAACAACCTGTCTGAGTCTGCGTCAATTGAAATGCAGCCCAATTGCTCTGAAAACCCTGATCTTAGTTGGGGTTATCATTTTTCTTGGATTACCTGGAAATTCTTCACTAAGGACCGTGGATATGACACCGCTAAATACGCACCGGTAGATTTAGCCGCCGTTTCGCTAGTTTTAGTCTTTATGGTAATAGTTAATCTAAAAAATAATAAAAAACTAGCTCACGAAAAGCTTAAACACTAATACATAAGAATCGACACGACTTCATACAAATACCATGATCCTCTATAGAGTGTAGCGTGATTCAGCGTTGACTTTGAGTTTACTGAGAACAGGGTTCGGGCAGTCTTCCAGCACCTTCCTAACGACTACGTTATCAATGATGGTTTTTAGATAGCTAATTATTAGTTCTTTATCATTTTCGTTAAGTACCGCAAATCTCACACCGTTTTCAACATCTTCAGTATTCTCTACTAAAACATTAAATCCTTTTTCAAGACCAAGTTTTCGAACTCTTCCCCTGAGCATAACTCCATTTAATGAAGCACTTGGAGAGCTTATTTCGTATATATTCCATAGAAGTATTTTGCCCAACATGCCTATATTTTAACAAAACAAAACCCCAGACAAGCTGAGGTTCTGATTTTTTGGTACAGCATTTTAGCACAGGTTAGAACTCTATTTATAGCTACCCAATCAATAATCCTGTAACATCAGTGATACAAAAACAGTATCTTGTATCAGGTTCTACTGATCAATGTTACGCACAAGCATTTATGTATCACCAGTGGTACAAGTTCAGAGAATTGTATCATAATATTGATAATCTGATACATAGGTGATATATTGTTAATTATGTCAGTCAAGTACCACCAACCACATTATCTACCCATAAAACTGGATTATGGACTATTTGCTCGTGAGTTAGCCGAAGCCCAATATGCGATAGGATTATTACAGGGATCACAGAAGACTCTGCACAACGCCCTTCATTTAATAGGACCACTTGTTGCAAAGGAGGCTGAAGTAAGTTCAAAAATAGAAGGCACTCAAAGTACTTCTAAAGATGTTTTTGTCTACGCTGCGGGTGGTAAGGCTATGCATACCGATACGCCAGTAGTCTCTAATTATAGGTCCGCTATGTATGATGCTATCTTTGCTATACAGGGCCGCAAAAAAATCACCAAGCATCTAATTAAATCTCTTCACTCCAAACTTCTAACGGGAGTACGTTATAAAGGGAAGTTGGGGGCGTTTAGAGACGGTGACGTATGGATTGCAGAAAAAGAGGGGGATCCAATCGAAAAAGCGCTGTATATCCCACCAGAGCATATGCACGTCGTCAGTTACATTGATAACTTGATTGAGTATGTTGACGAAGCAGATGAAATCAACCTAGTAAAAGCAGGTGTAATTCACTATCAATTCGAAGCCGTTCACCCATTTGAAGATGGGAATGGTAGAATTGGGCGCTTACTTATACCGCTTATTCTTTACTATAAAGGAGAGCTCTCCCTTCCTATTGTGTATAGTAGTGGTTATTTCGAGGCGAGAGCTAATCAGTATCGTGATGCCCTACGTGTCGTAGATACCACTGGACATTACGAGCCATGGTTAAAGTTCTTTCTGTCTGCAATAGCAGAACAAGCTAAAGAAACACTAGTGCTCGTGGATAAAATCAGGGATCTTAATGGATCTCTAAAGAAAAAGTATGAAAATTCTAAATCTCCATACATCCTTAGGCTCATTGACTTACTTTTCGAGTCACCTGTTATTAGCCCCCCTGAAATAATGAAACGCCTCGGAATACCGTCTAGAATGACCGCTCTAAGGTTAGTAGAGCAACTACAGACTGATAGGGTGTTACTAGAGATAGGCCAAAAAGGCTCTGGTGGAACTACACTTTATGCATTTGCAGAACTGCTAGATATCATTTCGTAAAAAACTCCTTAAGTTGAGGAGTTTAAGCGTAAGCGAAATGGTACACCCGGACGGATTCGACTCACCTTCGGCGAGCCCGTCGCCACATCTTTTGCAAAACAAGTTTGCAAGAGTGGACTCCCTTGCGGAATGCCACAGGCATTCCTCACACCGACCCTTGGCGTCGTCGACTCAAACTATCAGAAATCCAAAAAAACAAAACCCCAGACAAGCTGAGGTTCTGATTTTTTGGTACACCCGGACGGATTCGAACCGCCGACCCTCTGTTCCGAAGACAGATGCTCTAATCCGCTGAGCTACGGGTGCATATTATAAAAAATCTTGCCTGGAGGGGCTGGAGGGACTCGAACCCTCGACACTCTGCTTAAGAGGCAGATGCTCTAACCGGCTGAGCTACAGCCCCGCGTTAGCAAGACATGCGCTATTTTACCTCTGTTTGGCCTTTTTTTCAAGCTTGGGTTTCACTGTTATCAGACAGTAACAAATTCTTTTTTTGATCTTGCTGGTTGTGCGTTGCAAGTGTACGTGCCAAAACTTCTATTACACTCTTGGCATGTTCTTTGCTCATTCCAAGACGAGACACTACAATCGGTTGATTTTGGGGGCCAGAGTGTTGCATGAAATTCAAGACTACTCCGTAGTTATTGACCGTTACGTGTACCATGTCCGTATATGGGACCTTAAGCTCATTTACAGGCAGAAGTGCAGTTTGGGCAATTATCTCCTCGAGTTTTTCGGTCTGAGAAAATCCTGCTAGCCTCCAGAGATTTTCCGCAAGATTATCGTCTAGCGAAAAATGACTAATCATTTGCTCAACAAATTCTTCAGAGGGCTTCTCATTGCCATTTTCTATGTCGCTAAGTAGTTCTTCGTTAATCTCAAGCGCACTACAAAATTCTTTCTTCGAGACGTGATATTTTCGCCGAAGGCTTGTTAGGACTTGACCGAATTTATTGTATGGCGCCATCTATTCTCTTCTCCTTGAAATAGTTATACTACAAATATGATATCACTTGAGGAGTATTTTAATTTAGTTTCTAAGGAGCGTGGCGAGGAGCTATCTGCTGAAGATGAGGAAATCTTAGGGACTGCCTTCAGCTTAGCCGAGCAGTTTCATGCCGGGCAAAAACGATCTAATGGCGATCCATATTTTGAAGGTCACTGCGTACCAGTATCTTTGCATGTTGCAAGCCTTCACATGGGTTCGGAAATGATTGCCGCAGCACTTCTTCACGATACGCTTGAGGACACAGCGCTGACCTATCAAGAGCTTCAAGCCAAATGCGGAGAAACAATAGCCGAGCTTGTCGATGGAGTTAGCAAGCTTAGCAAGGTCAAGTTCAAAGGCAATGAGAGACATGTTGAATCCTTAAGAAAATTCTTTGTTGCGGTTGCAAAGGATGTTCGAGTTGTCGTTTTGAAACTTTGCGACCGTTGGCATAACCTCGAAACATTGCAATATCTCAGCCCAGAGAAACAAACTAGAATTGCCCGCGAGAGCATATTGATCCACGCACAATTAGCGTCACGTTTAAATATGGGAAAGCTTGCAAACATCCTAAAAGATTTAGCATTCCCCTATGCCTATCCAGACGAATATCAAAAAACAATAGGCATTACTGCCCCTGCCAGAAAAAAAGCTGACAAAGAAATCGTAAAGATACATAAAAAACTTGATGAAATCGCTGTTGCAACACTTGGATATCAAGCTGATATTGACGAGCGAATTAAGGGGATATACAGCTCATTTCAAAAGCTAGAAAGAAAAAATTGGAATATAAATGAAATATACGATTTAGTGGCATTGAGAGTAATAGTAAAAAATGTGGATGACTGCTATAGAATACTTGGCGCTATTCACAGTCAGTTTCGCTCCATGCCCGGACGAATGAAAGATTATATTTCGATCCCTAAACCAAATGGGTACAAGAGTCTCCATACGGTAATAATTGATGAATCCGGGCTTAACGCCGAAATACAGATTCGCACCATTCAGATGCATACAGAAAATGAATACGGCGCTGCGGCACATTTTTTGTATAAAACTTCCACAAATGATACTTACACTAAACATAGCTTTGATTGGATTTCTCAAATAAATGAACTATCAAAGGATCTAGTTTCTCCAGAGGAATACATCCACGAGCTACAAATTGACTTTTTCAACACCAGAATATTTGCAATCACACCGAGTGGTGATGTGATTGATCTACCCGTTGGGGCAACAATCTTAGACTTTGCATATTCAATTCATAGTGAGATAGGTGACCACGCGCATATGGCTATCGTTAATGGCCTCCCTCGACAATTATCATCACTTGTAGAAAGTGAATCAGTAATTGAGATAATCACTGCTAAGAACTCCAAGCCAAGGCCAGATTGGCTGAAAATCGTAGTCACAGCTAATGCTCGAAACCGAATCAGAAAAGCTTTGGAAAGCCAGACAGTTGATTAGTGCTAAATTTCTGTAGGATTAAGAAGTTTTTTTGAAAAGTCACGAACTTCTGAAGCAATTCTGCTTAATTCTTTATCATCATTTCGCGCTTTAATAGCGCCAACGATCCAGCTAGCAAGATCTTTCATATCACTCTCTTTTGCCCCTCTTGTAGTTATAGCGGGCGTACCAAGCCTAACGCCACTCGGCTTGAAAGGCGGGTTTGGGTCATCTGGAATTGCATTTTTATTTAATGTAAGACCCACCCTATCAAGTACATCTTCGACAACAGAACCATCTAATTTAAAACTGGTGACAGTGTCGATGAGCATAAGGTGATTGTCTGTACCATTAGTTACAAGCTTGCAACCAAGAGCCATTAGTTCATGCGACAGAGCTTTTGCATTCTTCAGAATTTGCTCTGCGTATATCCTGAATTCGGGTCGTAATGCCTCGGCGAAACAGACAGCCTTCCCAGCTATCACATGCATCAGAGGCCCTCCCTGAAGCCCTGGGAACACAGTTCTATCTATCAATGTCGGTAGATTATTTATTGTTTTCTCGGGGGCTTTTAGGGGGTTTGAGACGGTTCCATTTGAGAGGATCAAACCACCCCTAGGACCTCGCAGTGTCTTATGTGTGGTTGAAGAAAGAACGTGAAACCCACTATCGAAAGGGTTTTTCATCACACCAGCGGCAATTAAGCCCGCAATATGAGCAATATCAGCAACAAGTACCGCTCCAACCTCATTGCCAACCTGAGCAAATAGATCATAATTAAGTTCTCTGGGGTAGGCGCTGTAGCCAGCCAAAATAATTTTCGGTTTGTGTTTTTTAGCCAAATCACTCAATTCATCAAAATCGATTTCGCCAGTCTCAATATCTTTCATTCGATATCGAATAAAGTTAAACTGCTGGGCAAGCTTAGTGACTGGCGCACCGTGAGTCAGATGCCCGCCATGAGAAAGGTCCATCGCTAGAACTGTGTCGCCCGGCTCTAGCCAGGAATTATAGACTGCCTCATTTGCAGTAGCTCCCGAATGAGGCTGGACATTAGCGTGATCAGCCCTAAAAAGCTGCATCGCGAGATCGATAGCAAGCTGTTCTACTCGATCTGTATTTTGTTGCCCGCCATAATATCTTCTCCCCGGATAGCCTTCGGAGTATTTGTTTGTAAAAACTGATGCAACAGCCTCCCGAACATCTTTGGAGACGTAATTTTCAGAAGGAATTAACTCGAGTCCTTCTGCCTGCCGACGCTCTTCGTCTGAAATATAACCCATAACCTGGCTGACATAATCCATAGCAAGATTGTAACAGATTAGGGCAGAATAACATCTAGGCACGATATACTATTCTTGATATTATTCATGACAAAGATGAAAACAGAATTTGAAAAAATCGGCCAATTAATTTCGTCTGCTCGCGTACAAAGAGGAATGACTCAGGCAGAATTTGCCAAAAAACTTGGTACTTCCCAAAGCGCAATAAATAGAATCGAAAAAGGTCACCAAAATATTTCTATAGAGTTACTGTCAAGAATCAGTGAAGTACTTAATAAACAGATTATCAGTATTAGCCGTGGCGCAATCTCGCTCCGCATTGAAGGGGGCTATGAGCTTTCTGGAGAGATCACCTTAAAATCATCAAAAAACGCATGTGTGGCACTTTTATGCGCAAGCTTGCTCAATACAGGCACAACAAAGCTAAACGGTGTAGCTCGCATTGAAGAAGTTTACCGACTAATCGAGGTTATGGAAAGTATTGGTGTAAAAACCCGATGGATGCCCGGTAATACTCTAGAGATAAAACCACCAAAGCGTTTTTTGATGGAAAACATTAATCGTGAGTCTGCTCTAAAAACACGTAGTGCGTTTATGTTCTCTGGTAGCTTGATGCATCATTTAAAGACCTTTAGACTTCCCCACGCTGGTGGTTGTGAGCTTGGTAAACGAACTGTGCTACCACACATCTACGCACTTGAAGAGTTTGGGGTACAAGTTGAATCAAAGCATACCCACTATGCTTTCAGCGTTAACAAGAAGGCGCCCAGCCGCCCGATAATCATGTACGAATCTGGTGATACGGCAACAGTCAATGTGATATTTGCAGCTTCGTGCACACCAGGTGAAACAATAATTAAAATGGCAAGCGCTAACTATCAAGTCCAGGAAGTTTGTTTTTACCTACAAAAACTCGGAGTAAAAATAGAAGGTATTGGGACTACTACACTGAAGATACGAGGATTGAGTGGCCTCCCACGAAAATCTATTTCATATACACCGAGCGAGGACCCCGTAGAGGCAATGACATTTGTGGCAGCTGCCTTAACTACAAACTCAGAACTCACAGTACGAAGGGTGCCGATAGAATTTCTAGAGTTAGAGTTGCTAAAACTAGAAAAAATGGGTGCTGTCATCGATAGAACTCCGACATTCAAGGCTGCCAACGGCCATACGGATCTGGTGGATATAATAATCAGGAAGCATAACGGTAAGCTCGTAGCGCCTGCGGAAAAAATTTATGGTCGGCCCTTCCCCGGGCTGAATATAGACAACTTGTCATATTTTGTACCGATATGTGCTGTTGCCAAAGGCGAATCGTTAATTCATGACTGGGCCTACGAAGATAGAGCCCTGATGTTTATGGACATGAAAAAGATTGGTGTCAATATGACTCTTGCCGACATACATAGGGTATTGATAAATGGTCCAACAAAATGGAAGCCAGCTGATATGGTTTGCCCTCAAGGCTTGAGACCAGCAGTCATTATTCTGATCGGAATGCTAGCCGCTCCAGGGGAATCAATACTGCGAAACATTTACACCATAAATCGAGGTTATGAAGATTTAGCCGAAAGATTGAATTCTTTAGGTGCAAAAATTACTGTAGAACGTGACATCTAATCTGTTATAATGTATTTCGTTCTATGCGGGTGTGGTATAACGTTTATTATTCCTGCCTTCCAAGCAGGCGACGCGAGTTAGACTCTCGCCACCCGCACCAAGAATGAAATTTTTCGGTACTCTGCCCCGGTAGCGATAGACGGATAGAGCGATGGGCTTCTATCCCGATAGGTTGGGGTGAGAAATGCCGGTGGCATTTCGCAAGGGAGCCCACTCTTGCAAACTTGTTTTGCAAAGACGTGGCGACGGGCTCGCCGAAGGTGAGTCAAATCCAGATTCGAACCGATTTACAATATAGTTGGTACTCTGCCCCGGTAGCTCAGTGGATTAGAGCGATGGGCTTCTATCCCACAGGTCGGGGGTTCGAATCCCTCCCGGGGTACCAAAATGAAGGCCGGTCTTCTTGACCGGTTTTTATTTTGGTCTGCAGTTCGACTTGCAGCCGACCAAAAAGGTCGGGGTGAGACGAGCCGGTGGCTCGTCGCAAGGCAATCTTCCGAGGCAAACTATGTTTGCCATCGCGAAGTTGCGGGCCTGCCGAAGGTAGGTCGAATCCCTCCCGGGGTACCAAAGAAAATACCTCAGCTTGACTGAGGTGTTTTTAGTAGTAGGTAAGACCAAAATAAGCACTAAGGTCTTAGAAAGAATTGTGCCAAATACTAAAATGATATTATTAGATTTATGTTAGAAGGAACAACCCTTAGTCGCGACGGTAGCAAGCATGCAACTAGTGAAAAGTTCAACACCGCATCGCACCTAATTGCGGCCTGCTTTTCTATACTCGGAGCAAGCCTCTTAATCACAAAATCTATTTCTAGCCACAATGTCTGGCAAATCGTCAGTGCTAGCGTTTATAGCTTTTCTCTAATTACATTATTCGTATTCAGTACACTTCATCATGGCTTAAATAGCTCAAAAAAAGTGAATGAAATAATGCGCACCTTTGATTATGTTGCCGTTTTCGCACTTATAGCCGGAACCGTTACGCCATTGGTTTTAATCTCGAGCAGAACAGTTTTTGGCTGGTGCGTGTTCGGGGCAGTATGGGCAATCGCTACCTGCGGCATTGCACTGAGATCATCAATACAAAGTCTGCCGAAATATATCACCAATACGATGTATATAGTTCTAGGCTGGCTACCAATCACTTTGCTACTTGGAGGAATTAATATCCCAACCGCCGGCACAGTGCTGCTTGCCGTTGGAGGATTGTTCTATTCATTTGGTTTTGCTATTTATGTTTTAGAAAAACCAAACCCAAAACCTGGCCATTTCGGATTCCATGAAATCTGGCATTTGCTTGTTATGGGTGGCGCACTTTGTCACTTTTTGTTGATTTACCAATATGTAATATCTTAGATCTCAGCAAAGGATTAGGGTTATAATATAGATGTAACCTAGGAGGATGCTATGAACGATAACGGACCGAATC
Source organism: Candidatus Saccharimonadota bacterium (assembly GCA_020428535.1). Classification (GTDB taxonomy): domain Bacteria; phylum Patescibacteriota; class Saccharimonadia; order Saccharimonadales; family JAGQMS01; genus JAGQMS01. Next base: position 24,631 of record JAGQMS010000005.1, on the reverse strand, counting down.
CATACGTAGTCAATATTGAGGAACTAACTTTAGCAAATACAAATTTCAGAACTGCTGCCTGGACTGGCACTTACCTGCAGATGACCCTAATGGAAATCGCGGTTGGTGGTCAGGTCGGCTTGGAGGTACACAACGACACCGACCAATTCCTTAGACTCGAGCAAGGCTCAGCAAAAGTTGTTATGGGGCCAACTCAAGATAACCTAGATAAGGAATGGTCTGCTGAGGGAGATTGGGCGATTTTCGTCCCAGCCGGTACTTGGCACAACATTATCAATGTCGGCACCGAACCACTTAAAATCTACTCTATCTACGCGCCAGTACACCACCCACATGGAACCGTTCACGAAACATACGAAGACGCGGTAGCAGCCGAAGAGGCAGAGCATAATTAAACCCTTTTAGATCTTTATGCTTCATTTTCTTTTAACTGCAACGATAACACTGTCAATTGTAGCTGCCCCCCTATTTGCAAACCTTCTACTTCATAAGAAGCTTAAACTCGAATGGAATCGAGATGTCTACACATATGTCATCCCGATTCTTTCTGGTCTAATCTACATTTTGGCCCGTCATTTGCCCGAGCCTAACATCACAAATGAATCGGGAACTCTAGCACAACACTTTGTTGGTGGTGGTTTTATCAGTGCTCTCTATATGGAGTATTTAATAAAGGAACTTAAATTTAAAATCCCTTTCTTTGGTCGGCTCCTGCTTCTTTACCCATTCGTGTCGATGATGGGCGTTACAAATGAGCTTTTAGAGTTTAGCGTAACTAAGCTTCACATATACGCTGTCGATGGCACTGATGTCTGGTGGGATCTATTCGCCAATACCTTAGGCGCTTACAGTTTGTTTTTCATTTATGAGATCAGCAAGAAATACATCCAGAATGCCAAAAAGTAATCTGTAAAAATCTCCCTAAAACTGTTATACTCTTGTGGCATTAACATATTTATGGCGAATGTAGTTCAACGGTTAGAATGTCGGGTTGTGGTTCCGAAGACGAGGGTTCGATTCCCTTCATTCGCCCCAAAATTAATAATGACCTTTTTAACGGGTCATTTTTTATTTTGTGATCGCCTTTTCTAAAAGTACACCAACAATGTAAGCAGCTCCTGCTGCGACTCCTCCGAGAAGCAATGTTTCTAACATAGACTTTATTCGACTAGCACCGGTTACTAAGGCCTTCACAAATCCTATAAATAAGAAACTTAATATTGCGAGAATTAACGAAATAGAGAATGTCTTTTGGCTGTCTCCGTTGAAAAAGAATTGCCAGACATATGCCCAAAGGGTAATTGAGCCGACGCTCAGGAATGCTCCGAACGTGATGAGGGCACGACCAAGTGCTCGACGTCTATTTCTTATTTTTCTCACTTCTTCATCAGATTCTTCGCCTAGATACGCTGAGACACCCATCGAAATGCCATCGGCAAATAAGTTAGCGAAACCGAGGATTAACGCAACATTAGCACCAAAACCACCACCAACCGCTCCCGCCACTACGGCAAAAGTAGTGACCGTGCCATCTGTTGCGCCATAAACGAATTGAGCAATGTGTGAACGTGCCTCACTGCGCATTCTTCTTTTAGACAAGATCATAAAATAAGCTTACGCTAAAAATTGTTTTCTGACGAGGTTAACGTAACAAATACAAAGCAACGGCACAGATTCCTGGGACGGTAATATTATCAAGCCCATGGACACCTATAAGTTCACTGGCTGTTAAGCCTATGGAAATCAGGCACGATAGCCCGAGCGTGACTAAGAGCGTTACAAAGTTTGAGCCAATGATACTCGGATTTCTAAGATACAAGGCACCGAAGACGATAACCACAGAGGCTATAAAAAATGTCGCCGTACCATGCCAACTTTTTTTGTAGCCTAAGATCTTGAAAGTTGTTTTTTTGCCATATCTTGTACCAATAACTGCAGCCAAACCGTCAGCAACACCAAGTTCAAGCATCGCAGCTGCGAAAATTATTTCATCCCTAAAAAGGATAGCTAAAACTATCATACTCAGCGGAAAGATGTATTCGCCAATAGTACTTCTGCCAATGCTATGAATAGATTTAAAAAGCTTCATGTGGTTGGCTATGTAAACACCGATAAATAGCATAACCCCCAAAACGATGATACTTCTCCACCCCAGCCAAAGCGGTAGCCAAGCACCCCAAACTCCAATGAGTATATGAATTATTTTTCGGGCTCTTTCGCCGCTTACCCACTTATTAGCCCTGGCAACTTCTGCAAAAAAAATAGCGCTTCCTACAAAGAAACACGCAACAATCAAGCGTATTAGCATATGAAGTAATTATACTCTTCCATATTATTTCGGAAATATATTAGCCTGCTCAAAATAAAAACCTCCATTTTCATGGAGGTATTTATTTATGGTCGGGGATATAGGACTCGAACCTACGACCTCGCGGTCCCAAACCGCGCGCGCTAGCCAACTGCGCCAATCCCCGTAAATATTAAAGATTCCTTTATTGTAACGTACATTAAGTCTTACATCGCGCGGTTCCCGCGGTCACCTCTGGCGACCCCGACACCACTGCTTTCAAAATAAATTTTGAAGTGTGGATGTCCTTGCGACGAGCCACAGGCTCGTCTCACACTAGCCAACTGCGCCAATCCCCGGGCTGTAATGACAGAGGTAATACTAGCATTTTTCTTTGAATTTGCCAAATCTTTAATTTAGTGATTTGATCGGGTTTTATGATATAATCTTGGTAAATGAAGTACGCATCTATATTCTTCACTATTCTGTTCATATGGTTAGCCATAATCTTAATGGCCTTAACCAGATCAAACACCACAGAAATATTCCAGCTCTATCTGGCCGTCATGGGGTGCACCCTAGTGCTATTCTTGATTGGCTTTGCAAAGAAATAGGTTAAAAGTGGACAAAAAAGCGATAAATGCCATAAAGCGGCACCGAACTGCCCAGCTTGCACGGTTAGTGGGGCGAGCTTATGTACTACATAGAAAAAAGCGAGATATTGAAATCTACACTCTTATTTGCGACGAGTTTGTTGCTCTAGGTGGAGTTTATCTTAAATTCCTTCAGGGCGTTCTATTAAGGTCAAAGATGATGCGTAATTGGCAGAGCGAAGATAAGCTAAGGATCTTTGAAAAACTTGATACAGAGCCCCTGGATATAGTCTCAATACTCAGAAAAGAGCTAGGTCCTCAAAAGTTGCAGCAAATTGTACATGTTCAACCGCAACCATTTGCGGCTGGAACTTTTGGCCAAGTCTATTATGCAGAGCTACACAACGGTAGGCCGATAATTATCAAAGTTCTGCGTCCGATGATTAGAGAGACATTGAAGTATGATCTGCGCCTACTAAACGCGTTCATGCGTCGATTTTACTTGAAACTAACAAGTAAAAATATCGATACGGACGCCAGGCAGGCACTGCAAGATTTTGCAGAAGCTACAATGGGCGAAACCAACTACCGCGCTGAAGCTACTTTCGCCAAAGAATTGTTTGAATTCTATAAGGGGAATCATGAACTATATATCCCGGAAACTTTCATGGACTTGTGCACCGATAAAATCATCGTACAAGAATATGTTGGTGGTATTTCAGTTGCACAACTTATCGGGCTGAAGGAACAGGGTGTTGATGTCAGCACCTACGTAAAAGACCAAGTTGGGTCAAATCTTGAGAAACAGATGGAGACTCTCGGATATGAACTACTGCGCGGCGCCTTTGACATGCCAAGAGTACAGGGCGATCCTCACCCGGGAAATATTCGGCTACTCCCGAATAATCAAGTGGGCCTAATAGATTTTGGGATTGCTGCAAAAGCTCCTGAAGACAAAGCTTCATTTTTTGCATTAGTAGAGGCATACGACGATCTGCTAACCGGCAACCAATCAGTGGCCAATTTATTCGACAAAACTCTTCGCTTCTTTGTCAAAGATCTGTATCGCGCCTTAACTACGATAAGCAGATATATGGGGGCAAAAGCTGAAAAAGCTTTAACAAAACAATTAGGCGATATGGCCGAAAAGTCATTCGAAGAGATGACCGGGAAAACTGTAGTGGAGCTAGAAGAAGGCAAAGAAGATTTGGCCCTAATTGAGACAAACAAAATGATGAATGAGGGAAATAAGTTTGGTCTTATCCTAAGAATCGATGACACAGCGATAATGCGTTCAGCGCAGAGCTTCATGACATTGCTCTATTCTTTGGGGCTTTATAGCAAAGTGCTACCAAAAATCACTGACAGGGTTATCTCGCATGTAAAATCAAAATATCCTGAGATAACTTCAGATGTTTCAACCGTATCATTAAACGAAGCATTAGAGACAGTTTCTGCATGGCTAGAGCGAGTCGCCGAAAAAGACCCGAAGCTTTTCAGAGAACTCTCTGCCAAGATAGCAGCAAAAAGTGATATAATCGCCGAAGGAGAAAAGAATGCTTAAAGAGTTTATTTTATTCATCAAATACCCTTACACTGCAGGCGTTATCGCTACCACTTGGCTTGGTAGTGCAGCTTTAATGGCTATAGACCACAACTTACCGTTTATCAAAATTGTTATGATCGACATGATATTTTCGATCTTTATTTCTATATTCGGTTTTCGTGGCAAAAAAGAAATTTAGTTTATTTCACGGTGTATCTGAGTAATTAACTTTGCCTCAGTGCTCGATGAAGTAGATATTAGCACGGCATTCAGCTGCCATGGTTTGTTTACTTCAAGTTCATTTTTGTTTTTAACTCCATCTCTCCATCTGGGAATAATCTTATCTAATTCGACACCAAGACAACTGTCTAGCGCACCTGTCATACCTACATCGCTTATATGAGCTGTTCCTTTTGGCAAAATTCTGGCATCAGCAGTTGGCACATGCCAGTGATCACCCACCACCGCACTCACTCGACCATCTAGGTAGTGACCAATTGCTATTTTTTCACTAGACCAGTCTCCGTGAAAGTTTACGATTGTTGCAACATGGTGTTTGCCATTATTATCCTCAAGTATCGTATCGATAGTTTTTAATGGGTTCTCAGTAGATTCTCCGTCTTTAAGAGGAAAAATACTACCAAGTATTGATACTACTAGTACTGATCCATTCGCAGTTTCTACACTTATATAGCCATTCCCGGGGCAAACATTCATGTTAGCCGGACCGATAATAGGGGACTTGGTATCTTTCAATCTCGAATGAATACCATCTTTTTTGTAGATATGATTCCCACCAGTGAAGGCGTCTACTCCAAACGAAATTAGTTCATCCATGTGCTGAGGTGTTATGCCAACCCCATGGCTAACATTCTCAGCCTGAGCAATTACTAAATCTGCGTTGAGTTCTTTTCGCAAATTAGGCAGTAGCAACCTGACCGTTTCTCGGCCAGGCTCGCCCATTATGTCCCCGATGTAGAGAATATTCATTACTTAGCGTATTCTATGGCTCGGGTTTCTCGGAGGACCATGACTTTGATAGTCCCAGGATACTGCATTGTAGATTCAATCTTGGTGGCGATATCACGTGCAGTTTTGATGGCAGATAGGTCATCAAGTTCTTGTGGTCGTACGAACACCCGTATCTCTCGACCAGCACTGATTGCGTATGCTTTTTCGATGCCCGGGAAGCTTAGAGCAGTATTTTCTAGGTCTCTCATTCTCTCAGCAAAGTTCTCGGCTGAGATATTTCTTGCGCCAGGTCTTGCTGCGCTGATTGCGTCGACTACACGGACAACCATTGCCTCAAGTGTTGTAGCCTCAATGTCATCGTGATGTGCTTCAGCGGCATGTGCAATTTCTTCAGGGACACCATACTTTCGGAGCATTTCACCACTAATATGATGGTGTTTGCCTTCAACTTTGTGTGAAAGTGCCTTTCCTAGATCGTGACATAGTGCACCGTACTTACAAATCTTCACATCAGCCCCGATTTGTTCAGCAATAATTGCAGAAATCTGGGCCATTTCAATAGAGTGCTTTAAGACATTTTGGCCGTAACTTGTTCGATACTTCAGCTCACCAAGAAGTTGAAGTACTTCTTTCGGCATGCCTACGACGCCTACTTCACGAGCAGCATCTTCAGCAGCACGTACAACTTCTTTCTGAACATTAGCCTGAGCCTTTGCTACTACTTCTTCTATACGCGCTGGATGGATACGACCATCCTTCATTAGCATTTCAAGAGACTGTCTTGCAACTTCGCGCCTAACAGGGTCGAAAGTTGAGATAACCACGTAACCTGGAGTGTCGTCAACCAAGATATCAACACCGGTTTCTCTTTGAAGAGCCTGAATGTTTCGACCCTCCTTACCGATGATTCTCCCCTTCATTTCTTCGTCTTCAAGTTTTAAGGCAGTAACGGTCCGCTCAGCTGTAACGTCATTAGCCATGCGTTCCATAGCAGCGATCATTTCTGCTGCGGCTAGTTCTTCGGCGTTTTCCTTGGCTTCAGTTTGAAGTTTGAAAATTAAACCTTTGAGGTCTTCACGAATATCTCTCTCGGTCATCTGCATTAATTTTTCTGCAGCTTCTGACTGTTTGAGTTTTGCGATTTTCTCAAGTTTCTCTTGCTGTTTGGTACGAAGTTCGCGTATCTCGTTCTTAAGTTCTTCGACTTCAACTTCACTCGCACGTAATTTCTCACTACGCTTGTCTAGATCATCTAATTTCTTATCTAGCGATTCTTCTCTGGCGACAAGACGATTTTCAACATCCTTAAATTCTTTTCTTCTGGTTGCTTCGTCTTTTCTAGCCTCATCCGCAATTTTTGCCGCTTCGTCTCTAGCTTCCTGGACTAGTTTGCTACTCTCTTTTTTTGCTTTCTCAAGCTGCTTTTCGGCCTCAGCCGCTGCACTACCAAGCTTCTTTTTTGTCATGCTTTGATTTACACCAAAGCCAACGACAACGCCAACAAGCGCCAAAACTATAGTAATTGGTTCCATATCTCCCCTTCTATATCGTGGAAACAGTCGCTGTGTTGGCAATCGCTTTCACTTCACTAGCCAATATTTTTGCGATTAGTATTTCCGATGATTCTAATTAAATGTCTGTAATATCTGAGATAAAATTCTTTTTTATATCCTCAGATTATTTAAATTGTATACCTACTCAACTCGAATAGCAAAAACTGCCATCCTCTGTTCTTGGGTGCCTGTTTTTGGATTCAACTCACCTTCGAACGTAATAAGCGTAAGCCCCGGCTTGTCGGTGTTTATTGATTGCGTAAATTTACTTACATCATAATCACCATCAGGAATCGACGTCTTAGAGATAATTTTATAAGAATATTCGTGATTATCGCCCGTCGTAACCTTCACCATGTCACCATCCGTTAGCTTGTATAAGTTATAAAAAACGCCGACATCATTTTTGCCACTGATATATCCTCCAATTAATACAGACCCAGAAGCATCATTTGGCTTTGAACTTGCTTCATACCAACCTGTATCCCAAACACTCCGAGTTGTTCTGATTTGGCTTTTATCATCTAGGCCGACCTGAAGTATTCTAGTTTTTTGAATGCCTATTGAGGGTACTTCTAAGTATTTGGGAGTTGTTGCCGGAACGGAATAATTATCAATTACAACTTGGGGAATCACGTCTTCACTAGGAAGGGATGAGGCTTGACTCTCTGTTTGTGCTGAAGCGGCGTCAGCTACTGGGTTTAAACTGCTTAACTTCTTATTGACCGAATTATTACTGAAATTCATAAATGCAGAAACTAACACACCAAATAATACTGGCGTAAATACAGCAACTAATACAGCGTAAAATAACTTGTTCTTTAGTAGAACCTTTGGTTGATGTAATAGAGTATTTAGTGTTTCGGAGGCAATTTTACGCAAATCTGTTTTTGATTTCTTTGCGCCAGCTACTTCCTGAATGGTGCTAACTATATTGCTGATATTTTCTTCCTGAATTGACACGACTGGCTGAGTGGCTGAACCAACTTTCGTATCTAGCAGGCTCTTCGCTCTAGCTACTGAATCTACCATATACGCATCAAGCCTATCTTCGGATGGGCTATTATTGGATATAGGAATATTTTCTGGAATTTTTATATCGGTATTCATTTTATTTTCACGTTTTTAATATTGGTGTTTTGTTATTTGAGTTTATTTTATGTGTTTAAAAACGCTACGTTAATTCTGATCTATCCAGATGAGATTGTCAAACATCAATTTTATAAGATGTTGTGTTTTCTACTTTTTTTGCGGAGTTATATTCGGCTCTGCTCCATATTCCGGAATGACTATCTTGTCATTTTCCCCTGCTTTTAACCTCTCCATTCCGTCGCTCATCCAGTGGAGGTCACTAGTTCCAACAATTGGTACACCCCGACTATACGACAAAGTATTTGCAACGGTGCAACCTATCCTTAGCGACGTGAATGATCCAGGACCTTTGTAAATTACTATGCCGTCGATATTCTCCAACTTAGTCTCAGAAGCTTCGAAGATACTAGCAATTTTGCTGAGTAAGTCTCTGGCTAAATCTTTTCCAGATTCCCAATTTACTTCCTGAACTAGTTTGCCTGCTAAGGCCAGGCCTAGGTAAGTCGTTGGCCCATCAGTTTTAAGATAGAGAATATTCATGCCTTCAACCCCTCTACTAAGTACTCTAATTGTATCGGGTATTTAATCTCAAAGAGTCTTTTTTCTACATCTGTTGTCCAAATATGAATTGTTACTCTGTCTATTGGCAAAATATCATGCACGATTTCACCCCATTCAATAACTACGATTGAATCCTTATCGCCCAAATATTCTTTTAGCTCTTCTCCCACGACTCCAGATTTGGTAAGACGAAAAAAATCAAAATGTTGCAAAGTTAGACTGTCCGACATATAGGTATTATTTATGGAAAAGGTTGGGCTAGTTACCTGATCCTCTACCCCAAAAGCTCTTGCCATACCATGGACTAAGCTCGTCTTCCCACCGCCCAGATCGCTAATCAGCTCAAATACTTCGCCGCCCCTACAAGCCCGTCCTAGCAGCTCTCCTAGCATCAAGGTATCTTCTAATGAGTCGCACTTTTTGGATAAAGTCATCTCTGTATTCATAACATGCATAGCCTACCGCTAAAACCACAAATACCGCAATAGCAACATTGTGAGCACGTGGATCGGGAGTGTCATCAAATTGTGGCACGGATTCAACGTTAGTAGAGCTTGCATTCTTTGTGGTAGACGACTTTACGGCTGTAGTTTTGGGTTTGGCAGTAGTTTTAGACGTAGACTTCGTGGATTTAGATGTAGATTTAGCAGTTGTTGTTTTGGGCTTTGGCAAAACCTCTGGCTTGAGGGTAATTGTATTAAAGGCCATGGGCGTAGGCGTAGTTGTCCATTTCCATGTACCATCGGTATCAAGTGCAAAACTATTCCCTTCCTCAGAATCATCATATTGAACAACTTGTTCACCAACTATGCCGTCTGGAGTGATTAATCTTACCGCGCCTGCTGTATTACTGAGTGTAAGGTTTGTATCAGCTGAATATATAACTAAATAGCCATGAGGCTGGATAGTATCTGCATCGACAAAGGAATAACTATGACTAAAAGTGGTGCCTGTTTGAATCTTGTAGCCTTTGAGCGGTAACTCTGTGTCATTGGGGTTGTAAAGCTCAACCCACTCATCAAGAGCATCGGTTTGGGGCATGGCTGGGTCAATCAACAACTCGTTAATTACAGGGTCTGCGAGATCTACTTCGGGAACCTGCTGTTGGTTAGTCTGGTCAGATACGACAGGATCTTGAGGGGTTTCAGTATTTTCACCAGTATCTACTGGAGGAGTGTCGTTAACTGGGTCAGAGGTTTGGGTATCATCGACTGGTTGCGTAGGGTTGTTGTCTTGGTTTTGCTGGTCGGGTGGAGTTTGATCAGCGGGTGGCTCGATATTACTGGCTATAGGCTCTGCCAAAGAGGAGACAAAATCATCAACATTGTTATTGGTATCCTGCCACACGCCGTCAGTATTTTTACGCTGTAATGTTTCGCCTTTTGGTGCTTTATTGGCAGGTTCTCCTTCACCATAAACACCAGTTCCCCATGCTAAAGTATCTTCAGCATCAACAGCATTTGCTGGAAGTAGCCTTATATTTCCACCTGTGGCAGCCAAAACTCCGCCGGTTTGGCTCCAAAAAAAGCTAGATATATCAGTAAGGTAGGTCTGTGAAGATATTACTAATGAACCGTCTGGGTAAAGATACCCACTCAAAACTGCCTTATCGCTCCAGGAAGTACCACTCGCCGCACGGTATTGGATAGTCCACCCGCTTAGATCAATGGTTTCTCCGGAAATGTTCGTGATCTCGATAAATTCTTCGTTTGAATCTGTAAGCGATTCTGTCTGAAGTTCAGTTATTAGAATTCTGGCTGTTTGTATTGGAGTAGACTGAGCTGAAACAAGTGGCGCAAGAAACATATTTGTATAAATCAACGCAATAATAACTGATAGAATCTTTATTCTGAATATACGCTGAAATATAGACATTAGCTTTATGATACATAAAAAATTTCGTTTTGCTAGATGTTTTAATTAAAGCTTCGATATACTGAATATGTATATATGCTATTACTCGGAAGCTCATTCGCTAAAATACCGGTCTTGTCCATTAGGATCGGCACCAAAGTAGGAACGGTTATTGGCCATCTAATTAATCCTCACTCACTCAAAATTGATGCATTATGGGTTAAAATTGGTGGCTTTAAAGAGCCACATTTACTACTGACAAAAGATATTAGAGAAGCTTCACCTCAGGGTATTGTGATAAATGATATAGATGAAATTCTGAACCCTAGTGACGCCCATAGACTAAAAAAAATTATTGATCTTAATTTCAATCTGATTGATAAAAAAGTTATATCCGGTAGATTCCCAATTGGCAAAGTAGCTGACTACGCAGTAGAAAATCTAACTTTTTACATACGTAAGTTATATGTCAGCCCAAATATATGGAAGGCACTTAATACTTCAAGATTGACAATCGATCGTTCGCAAATCATCGAAGTTTCTCAAAAATATGTGAGGATCAGTGGTAATGAGGTAAGAGAGTCTGCTAAACAAAAAAATCAAAAACAAGCTCAGCCAGCGTTCTCTTCATTGCCTTCCGCCAATACTTCTTCAATGGAAGAATAGCCGTAGCCTTTACTCGCTAGGTATCGCTTTAGCTTCATTTGATCTTGGTATTTTGATTTGTTTTTTAAGCGTTCTACCAGATTCCTCAGGCTATCGGCTTCATTACGCGATTTTAGGACTTCATCGATAATTGATTTTTCGATTCCCTTGGAACGTAATTCATTAATAATTTGCAGTCTACTTGAATTTTGTCGGGAGCTTCTACCGATCCACCACTCTGCAAAATATTGATCACTTACCCATCCTCTAGCGATAAAATCCTCTATTAAGTTAGCAATAAAATCTTCGCCAAAATTTTGTCCCTTTATTTTTTCCCTGAAACTCGTTTTTTTTAAATAATCTCTCAGCTCTTTGACCGATCTAGGGCGAGACATTACCCATGCCATTGCTCGAAATCGAATTTTGCCCTCATTCGATAGCTTTCTAAAAAAGGTAAGTTCTCCCTCATCTATCTCTTGCCCTTGTTTAACCTTGTTCTCGAGTAGCTGAGAAATGGTGAGTGAAAAGCTGTATTTACCATCCACAAACACACTTACGCGTTCTTCATCGCGCTTCTGTGATTTGATTGCGGTTATTTTCATTTGCTATCTAGACGCTGGCGATTTCACGAATCTTGGAATCAAGTTCTTCTAGAACTTTTGGATTATCAATCAAATACTGTTTAGCGGCTTCTCGTCCTTGTGAAATTTTTTCGCCGTTATAACTAAACCAGGCACCTGCTTTTTCCACTAACCCTTTTTCAGTAGCCAAATCAAGAACATCACCCTCTCTAGATATTCCGTGGTTATACATGATGTCGAATTCTGCCTCTCTAAATGGTGGAGCAATCTTGTTTTTTACCACTTTTACTCGAGTTCTATTCCCGATTACATCTTCGCCACTTTTAATTTGACTGGTTCTACGAATGTCCATGCGTACAGATGCATAGAACTTTAGAGCGTTACCACCGGTTGTCGTTTCTGGATTACCGAACATAACCCCGATCTTCATGCGAAGTTGATTTAGAAATATGACGGTGGTTTTACTTTTATTAATAACTCCTGTGAGTTTTCTAAGCGCTTGACTCATGAGTCTTGCCTGAAGCCCCATATGAGCGTCGCCCATATCACCTTCTATTTCTGCTTGGGGAACAAGAGCCGCCACCGAGTCCACAACTATAATATCGACTGCATTGGAACGGACCAATGTCTCGACTATCTCAAGAGCCTGCTCTCCGTTATCGGGCTGTGAGACAAGTAGAGTGTCTAATTTAACACCGATCTTTTCTGCATAAGAAGGGTCAAGTGCGTGCTCGGCATCAACGAAAGCTGCTGTACCGCCAGACTTCTGAACTTCTGCTACTACATGTAAGCTAAGTGTAGTTTTACCAGAACTTTCTGGGCCATAGATCTCAATTATTCGACCCTTTGGCACACCACCACCAAGAGCTAGATCGAGGCTTAAGGATCCGGTAGGTATAGTCTCGACGTCAAGCTTGTAACTCCCGTCCATCTTCATAATGGCGCCCTTACCAAACTGTTTTTCAATCTGGTCCATTGCCAAACTTAATGCTTGAGATTTGCCTGATTCATTTTTATTTTTTTCTGGAACATCCGTATTACTAGAATTTGCTTTAGCCACTGATTTACCCTCCTGTCAAGTTATACCTTAGTATAGTTTCTGCCCGACCGATTGACAAAGGTAATTTACTCAACATTCATATTTTTCCGATTTAAGAATATAAAGATAAAAAGAACTGAGGTATACTTATACGTAAGAATTATGGTGATACCAGAAAAAACAGTAATTGAAATCCTAAAAAAAAGCGCGAAAGCTGATGACGCTAAGATTAGCCAACTCAAAGAGCAGGCTTTGACTGAACATGTTTCACTGAAAGATTTAGCTGTATCTTCCAATACTATTAGCGAAAACGACTTGATAAAAATGTACGCCGAGGAAATCGGAGTACCTTTTATTGAGTTGAACCCCAAGGAGTTGGACCGCGAAATTTTGCATCAACTACCTGAGCATATTGCGAAGATTTACGGAATGGTTTTATTCGCAGGTGGCGCTGATACTGCCGAAAAATCAGTAGCGATGGAAGATCCTGACGACTTACAGGCAATTGACGTGCTTCACAAGCTTTTCGGGAACTCAATTCAGATTCATATGGCGACACATCTGAACATCTTGGCTGCAATCGATCAATATAGGAGTAATTTATCAGGCGAAATAACTAAAACCATAACTCAGGATGATGGTGATGAAGATGATTCTAGCGATGAAGTAAAAGAAGAAGATATAGCGGAAGATTCTCCTGTCGCGCAAACCGTAAACCTAATTTTAGAATACGCGATTAAGAGCGGGGCTTCGGATATTCATATCGAGCCGCGCGAAAGAAACGTGCAAGTTCGCTACCGAATTGATGGCGTCCTCAATGAGGCAAATAAGCTTCCAAAACGCACAATGAATGCTCTTGTTTCTAGGATTAAGATCTTAGCGAACTTGAAAATTGATGAGCGTCGTGCACCACAAGATGGGCGGTTCAAGATCAATCTAAACGGGCGCGTTTTTGCCTTCCGAGTATCAACGCTTCCAATCACTGATGGCGAGAAAGTAGTTATGCGTATTCTTGATGAATCGACTGAGCCATTGAGCTTATTGCAACTTGGTTTCTGGGGTATCGCGCTCGATAGAATAAATGACGCTGCTTCTCAACCGCACGGTATGATTTTGGTCACTGGTCCAACCGGCTCTGGAAAATCAACTACCCTTCACAGCGTTTTGCACATATTGAACAGGCCAGAGGTAAATATTTCCACAATCGAAGACCCTGTGGAATATCGGCTCGAAGGCGTAAATCAAACACAAGTAAACCCTGCAGCTGGAATGACATTTGCAGCCGGTCTTCGGGCACTTCTAAGGCAAGACCCTAACGTCATTATGGTTGGTGAAATACGAGATGGTGAAACTGCCGGCTTGGGTGTTCAAGCTGCCTTGACCGGACATTTAGTATTTTCAACATTACACACCAATAATGCAGCAACCTGTCTTCCCCGTTTACTTGATATGGGTATTGAGCCATTTCTCATTGCTTCAGTAGTTCGGGCAGTAATTGGGCAAAGATTAGTGAGGCGATTGGTGCCGGAAGAAAGCGAGGCCTACGAGCCTAGCGCAGATGAAAAAAGCGAACTTGAAAAGAATTTTGGAATCAAAACAGACGCCGACTGGGCAAGGTTAATGAAGCTCGTAAATACGGCTCAAGAAGCATTCGGAAAACCTGTGACGCCAAAGCTAACGTTATACCGCCCCAAAAAAGATCTGCCTGCCAATAGTACTGGCTACAAAGGTAGGATGGGTATCTACGAGGTTTTGTACAATTCTAATGAGACTCAGAAACTAATTGTTGCAAACGGAACAAGTGACGAGATCCAAGATCTAGCAATCAAGGAAGGTATGGTCACAATGCAACTCGATGGCTTTATTAAGGCCGCTATCGGTATGACATCAATTGAAGAAATATTAAGAGTCACGAGAGAATAGGAACTAAGGGTGGCACAATACACTTATAAAGCAATAAATCAGACTGGCAAAAACATTGTCGGCTCTGTTGAATCATCATCTATAGAAGCAGCTACTGAGTATTTATATAAACAAGGACTAACCCCTATCATCGTCAAACCTGAGAGTACGGGCTTAAATCTAAATACCCTATTTGGCTCAAAAATAAAAACAACAGACATGGTCATTTTTACTAGACAATTGGCGACTATGATTAATGCTGGCGTTCCGCTTGTCCGATCTCTAGCTACCCTTCAATCACAAACTGAAAGTAAACTTCTGAAAAAACAATTGCTAACAATTTCTAAAGATATCGAGGGAGGATCAACTTTTGCCGACGCCCTAGAAAAGCATCCAAATACTTTTTCTCCGATATACGTAAATATGGTGCGAGCGGGTGAAGCGAGTGGAATTTTGGACGAAATCTTGAAGAAACTTGCGTTACAACAAGAAAAAGATGCAAAAATTAAACAAAAGTTTAAAAGCGCCATGACCTACCCGGTAATTTTGCTTACTATTACCGGAATAGTATTTATCGGTTTGATGACTATCGTCATGCCAAAAATCGGTAAAATTGTTTCAGATCTTGCTAATGGAGCACCCCTGCCCACCCTTACACAGGTGATGCTGGCAATAAGCAATTTTATGGTTAAGTATTGGTACCTGATCCTCGGCGCCATTGTCGGCGGTGGAGTATTTTACAAACGTTACACTTCGACAGCAGACGGTAAACGCTGGAAAGATCGTATGTTGATGAAGATTCCAGTCCTAAATCAAATAATAGTTAAGGTAGCGGTTGCGAGATTTTCTCGCATATTCGCTTCAATGATGTCAGCAGGTGTCACAGTCTTAGATTCAATTGAAATTACAGCAAAAGCAATCGGCAATAGCGTACTAGAAGATGAGCTGAATGCTGCAGCAAAACAAGTTGCTAACGGTGTTCAATTATCTCAACCACTATACGAATCCAAAGTATTTCCGGCAATTGTCCCGCAAATGCTAGGGGTGGGTGAAGAAACTGGAAAGATTGACGAAGTTCTTATTAAGGTTGCTGAATTTTACGAAGACGAAGTCGATGCTACAGTAGAAAGTTTGAGCTCAATACTTGAACCTATCATGATTGTAATAATGGGTGTGATGGTAGCACTCATTGCTGCGAGTGTGATTGGCCCAATTAGCAATTTAAGTAATCAAATTTAGGGGTAACTTGCATTCAAAAAGTCATGGGTGTAGTATTTAACCATAAGTAAAATAACTAAAGGAGTGGGAATGACTAAATCATTAACTAAACTGCAAAAAGGTTTCACGATCATCGAACTTTTGATCGTTATCGCCATCATTGCAATCTTGGCTGGCTTGGTATTGAATAACTTCCAAGGCGCTCAAGCAAAAGCTCGTGATACTCAGCGTGTTACAAGAATCAATGCTATTCACTCAAAGCTTGAGGAGTTCTACAACGAAGCTAACGGTTATCCAGCTGACGCAGCTAACACTGCGAACTTCCCTGGAATTGACCAAAACGCCGTAAAAGACCCAAGAGGCGGTGACTTAGTTAGCACTATTGTTGCCGACGCTACAGCAATGGCTGCAGCAGCAGATCCAACATCTGGCTCTGGAAACGAATTTAAGTATGTTACCTACCCAACCGGTTGTGATATGGCACTTTCAGGTGGTTCATATAGCGGTACAGCTTGCACAGGTTATCGATTGATGACTTATGTAGAACGACCCACAACTACAACACCAAACCCATACGTCAAGCTTGGTTTGCAAAATCCTTGATCTTAGATTTATCTAGGAAAAACCACCCTGAAATTTAATCAGGGTGGTTTAATTTTGCGACCCTAAAAGGTATACTATACATAAAGTGTAAATAGGTGGCGAAAACAAACTAACAAATGGCAAACTTACTATATACAGATAAACCGGTGTTTGGTCTTGATATAGGTAGATCTTCTATTAAGATCATGCAGATCAATGAGATTAATGGTAAGTCGATAGTTACGGGCTATGGAAACACGCACTTTAAGCCAGAAAGCCTTAACCGAGGTGTAATCCAGGATTTTGAAGATCTTGCGAGTGCCACTCATGAACTTCTTACAAAACAATTTGTTGGTAGTCTTAGTACAAAAAGAGTGTCATTTTCCGTACCAAATGAATACAGTTTTAGTAGGGTTTTAGTGTTGCCTACATTACAAGGAAAAACCCTGAGAGAAGCAATTTTGGCTGAAGCAGGCAGGACTATCCCAGTAAAAATTGAAGACCTATATGTAGATTATACAATTGGCTCAACTCTTGAAAATAATATGCAAGAAATACAAATAGTCGCTACGCCAAAAGACATTATTGATTCATACATGACGTTAGCAGATATCTTGGGTCTTGAGGTTGCAGCTATAGAGCCAAATATTTCATCTGTGTCGAGAATTGTCACTCATGCTGAGGGAGACGATATTATTACTATGATTATCGATTTAGGCTCTACTGCAGCTGATCTGGCTATCTACGATGGATCGACTATTCGTATCACCGGAACTGCAGACTGCGGTAGTGAAGATATTACTCGTCTAATTGCTTCTAAGCTATCAGTTAGTAGCACTCAAGCACATACCATAAAAACACGCTACGGTATTGAACCTAGCAAAAAACAGGCCGAGATAATGGACGCAGTGAAGCCAGAGCTAGATAAGCTCATAACCGAAATACGTAAGATGATTCGTTATTACGATGAAAGAGCAAGCGAAGGCTCGGAGCTCGGACAAATCATTGTTCTCGGCGGTGGAGCTACTTACCAGGCTTAAGTACATTTATCACAGATCAGATTCGTGTACCTGCAAGGTTATGTGATCCTTGGCAGAATATTAGTTTTGGTGGTCTGCAGGCCCCTCACCAGCTTGAAACTACAATATTCACCACTGCAGCAGGTTTAAGTTTAGTCACCGAAGAGGAGCTCAGCGATGATTAATCTTCTGCCTCCTGAATACCGCGAATCAATTGATTACGGACGCAAAAATACTCGGATACTATCCTGGGTCACAACATTAATCTTTGGAATCATTGTGTTATTTTTGGTATCAATATTTGGAAGATTAACGTTTAACATCGCCACCAACCAAGCAAATAGCCAGAAGGACTCGATAAATTCAGAAATCACTAGTTCGAACCTAAATAGCGTTGAACAACAGTATTCAGACTTTCTGGATGGTTTAACTGGCTTAAAAAAGATCTACCAGCAACAAATTCTGTACTCTAGATTAATTAAGAAATTAGCCACATTAATTCCCCCAGATTCAAAATTATCCAGCATTGCTCTGACTGATAGCGATCGGGCTATTACACTTAACTTTGTTAATTCCAGAGATAATTTGGGTCCTACGATTCAAGTAAATCTTGAAAACCAGGGTGAATATATTGCCCAACAAACCAGGGTGCTACTGCCAGGAGCATTTTCTGTGGATTTGGCCGGAAAGTTAGTAACACAAAGCGATGGCAGTCAGATCCCACAGATTATCATTAACTCTGATTCTAGGGAATTACGGTTTTTCGTCAATATTGAGAATGATAAAGCATACGACACGCTTTCAAACGCCTTAAAAAACGGTGGAGAATTTGCTTATTCGCTTTTGGCTCCTAGTTTCGATTCAAGTGGCTACACAGCTCAAGAGTCACCTAGCAATGTGCCACACTTAGATTCATATACAGTGAATACACAAAATAAAACTGTCGATTTCTATTTTTCAGCTAACTCCATGGATGAGATGAATGCGGTAAAAAATGTCATAGACTCTAATAAATGGGGTGCATTCACTGAAACATACCTATTCAATGATACAGGCTACATTTTCGGCAAGGACTGCATAGCTCAAATTTCTGGATCTAACAAATCTACTTGTGATGCGGTTTGCAGTAACGGTCTCGATAATTGTGATTATGACCAGAAAGTATGCATTCCAAAAAGCGAGAAAGGTTGTCATTACGTAATAAGGGGTTATTACGACGAGCTATATACCAATGCCAAAATCACTTCCGTCTCGAGCGCTGAACAAGCAACATGTAATTCGAATGGCAATAGTTGTACTCACAAGATTGTTGCTACGTATAATCAATTATTTGAAAAAATTGATATTAACCGTGTAACAGCCTGCCAGGCTGATGCTATTTCAGGATTAAATCAATGTAAAGTGGAAATGCGAGCACAGTTTGACCCGAATTCTAAATTCTATCTTATCAGTGACGGAGGTGCTACGAAATGAATGCCAAAAAACTAAACCGATACCTATTGATAGCGTTTGTACTTGGCCTAACGCTCGCAGGATGGATGGTGCGTTACGCTAGTAAATCATTCGTGGCGAGCAATGACCAGCTTCAGAGCGCTAGGCAGGAAGTCTCCAATCTAGAGACAAAACGAAATGACCTACTCGCTGCAAAGACTATTCTCAATGATAAAATCTTTGATGTCGAATCACTTTCTAAAGCCCTCCCGACAGATAAAGACCAGGCACGAGTACTGAAGGAGTTATACGCAATTTCTGAAGTCGCAAATGTTACTATCGAATCGGTAGAATTTCCTGCTTCTACATTAGGCTCGCAGACAGTAGCAAAACCGTCTGCCTCGACATCGACCAACGATAAATCCTCAACTACACAGCAAAAGGTCATTTCACAAGCTACCCCAGTGAAAGATATCCCCGGTGTCCAATCAATCCAAGTTAGCTTAGGTGCTATTAGTAGCCGATCTTTGGGTGGAGGTCAAAACGGAGTAAGATATCCAGAGATGATATCTTTCATTAAGCAACTTGAGCATAACATCAGAACAATTCAGATTCGATCTATTGATATCTCACCTGTTGGAGCCATTAATGGAGAGCCATTATATTCTATTAATTTAACACTTAATATATTCGTACGAGCATGAGTAAGATTACTGAACAATTACAAGAATTCTCCGATAAGTACAAGCCTTACGGTTTAATTATCTTCAACAATATGCGTCTGGTACTTTTGATCGTTTTTGGATTAACTAGCGCATATCTAGTGCTTCAGATCAATAGCCTGATTAACGAACCGCTGCCCCCGAACACGGAAACAAGCAAGATATCAAAGAAGCCTGATCAGGACGTCTTAACTATATTCAAAGAACTAAAATCAAAGCCCGTAAGCCTTGAAAGCGAATATCTAAATAACCGTGAAAATCCATTTTAATGAAACGAGATAAAGTCAATACACAGTCAGGTTTTACGATTATTGAGATCCTTGTTACACTTGCCTTAATAATGCTGATGGTACCGGCATTAACACTTGGCCTATCAACCTTAACTCAGCTCAATAACAGAGCAAGGGATTTAACTTTAATAAGTATCATATCCGAGAATAAAATCGAGTCTCTGCGTAGTATAGGTTTCAATTCAATCGATGTAGGTACAGTAGATTTCTCAGATGAGCTTCCCAGTGAAATAGCTAGTCCTAAATCAGCGTCCTACACAGTAACCGAAAATAATGGGATAAAAACTGTTGACATCACGGTTCAGT
The DNA here is from genome assembly GCA_020428535.1 of Candidatus Saccharimonadota bacterium. Classification (GTDB taxonomy): domain Bacteria; phylum Patescibacteriota; class Saccharimonadia; order Saccharimonadales; family JAGQMS01; genus JAGQMS01. The sequence goes on along the minus strand of JAGQMS010000005.1, from coordinate 4,438 downwards.
ATTCTGATTACAGGCATAACCGTACTATCAATTATAAATCAGTGATTAGCGAAACGGGAGTAGGGCAATAATGAGTAAGTCTTCTCAAGGTGGCTTCACCATCATAGAAGTTGTTATCTCAGTTGCTATTTCTAGCATAATTGCTGCGCTATTTTTGACAATTAGCCTTCGTTATACAAGTGAAATTCTTCGCGCAAGGATCAATGCTGATATGGCAATTGAATCCGAAATTCTACTTCGCTCGATGATTGACGATACGAGATTAGCTGATGCTCTTTCACAGACAAATATTTTAGCTGACTCAAACTCACCAGTAGGAGGATGGACAACAAGCGATCCTTCAAATGTAATAATTATCGAGTCGCCAGCAATAGATAGTGACCGCAATATTATCTACAACTCTACGACCGGGTTTCCCTACAAAAATGAGATTATATATTACGGTTCGGGTAGTACGATGTATAAGCGAATCTTAAAAAATCCAGATGCACCAGGCAATACTGCTGTTACAAGCTGTCCCGCAAACCTAGCTACAGCTAGTTGTCCGGCAGATAAAGAATTTACAAAGTATCTTAAAGATCTGGCGTTCACATTTTATGACGACTCTGATGCAACTACAGCTGATCCTTCCATGGCTCGCTCAGTGAAAATAACAGTTACAACCGAAAGAAAAGTTGGCGGAGATAATGTAACTTTCGCAAACTCTATCCGCACTACTTTGAGGAACAAATAATGAGAAAAAGTAGCTCTCAAAAAGGATACATACTGGCGATACTGATAATAACTGTGTTGTTCGTCACGGTAAGTATTACTTATGTAACTAGCCTTTCTCTCACAACGTACAACCTGGCAACTCGTGATGTATACAAATCAAATGCCCAAATGACAGCAGATGCAGCTCTCGATATAGCACTATCAAACATCAATACTTCAGGGATCGCTGCTTATAGTTCTACTTATTCAAACGAAACTGATTTCTTGAGTTCTGGAAACATGACCACTACCTATCAAATTGCTGTCATCGATGGTGCAAGTTCTGATAAAAAAACACTCGCTGTAATCGCCAGAACCAAAATTGGTGGTAATACCAAGATTACACGAAGGTATGAAGTCGATATCCAAGAGGTTACTTCTGGTACAAGTGGGTCGTCGGTAGTAAGCGGTGTTGGTGGCTTAATCTTAAAAAGCAACGCCAAAATTTCCGGTGGTGACGTAATTGTTAACGGAACGATTACCATGAGCAATAATTCACAGATCGGGCTTTCTACGACGCCGCTTGCGAATGCTATAAATGTTAGAGTAGCTCATACAAACTGCCCTAACCCAGTAGATTCTACCTACCCTAGAGTTTGCGCACCAAGTGAAAATGGTGAACCAATTAGCATGGGAAATACCGCAAAAATCTATGCTGATGTTCGGGCTACAAACCAGACAACATCAACAAAAATGTCAAAGCCGGGGCTGATTCCTAATCAAACAGTGGCTCCAACAGCAATGCCTAATTATGATCGTCAATATCAGAAAGATCATGTTGATGAGACTATTTCTTCATCTGCAGCAGCATGCTCAGGTGGATCTAAGACTTGGCAAGCTAATACAAAAATAACCGGTAACGTAACGGTATCAAACGGCTGTACGGTTACGATCAACGGAAATGTATGGATAACAGGAAGACTCAACGTAAACAATAATGCCACCATAAAAGTCGCAGACTCACTAGGCGCAACTTCACCTGTAATAATGGTTGATGGCGCTACAAGTGGCCACAACTACGCAATGACTATTAACAATAATGGGATACTAAAGCCCAACTCTTCAGGTACAGGAATGATGATAATAACTTACTGGAGCGCAGCTTCATGCTCACCTGACTGCACTGATGTGACTGGTACAGATCTAGCAAATAGTCAAACTGTGCAAACAGTAGATCTTTCAAATAACGGCTCTGCATCAAAATCAATCCTCTATGCTAGATGGTCGTTGGCATCAATAGACAATAATGGCACCCTTGGAGCTGTTGCTGGACAGACCGTACAACTCTCAAATAATGCAGTAATTAACTTCACATCTTCTGTTCCGGGTAGCGATAACCAGACATCTACCTGGACGAAGCGCGGCTATATGAGAGTATACCAGTAGTAGGACTTAGGACTTAGGACTTAGG
>JAGQMS010000005.1:0-2176 GCA_020428535.1 Candidatus Saccharimonadota bacterium | reverse complement strand
GTAGGACTTAGGACTTAGGACTTAGAGGCATTCTCAGTTGGTCATCTTGATCAGAGTGCATCTTTTTACCTAGATGCTTATGGGCCTTGGCAGTCGTCTTTCTGCCTCTTGGCGTCCGTTCAAGCATACCAATTTGCATTAAGAATGGTTCATAAAAGTCTTCAATGGTTGTAGATTCGTCGCCAAGAATAGCAGCTAATGTATTCAACCCGACAGGACCACCGGAATGGTTATCAATAATCGCCGTCAGCAACATTCTGTCTGCAGGGTCAAGCCCTAGTTCATCTATCTCGAGCATATCGAAAGCCTTGCTTGCAATGGTCGAATCGATAATCCCATCTCCATTAACATCAGCGTAGTCACGCACTCTTTTAAGCAACCTGTTTGCTATCCTTGGAGTAAGTCGTGAGCGGCTCGCTAGCATCTCTGAAGCCTCCTGATCTATTGAGGTGTTAAGTATGCCGGCAGATCTGTTAATAATTGTTGATATGTCCTTCGGATCATAAAATTCTAACCTGTGAATAACACCAAACCTGTCCCTTAATGGCGCAGCTAAAGCGCCGGTACGTGTAGTTGCGCCAATCAGAGTAAACTTTGGTATATCGAGTCTTAGGCTTTTAGCGCTTGGACCTTTGCCGAGCATAATGTCTATGGCATAGTCTTCCATCGCTGAATACAGTACCTCTTCGACCGAGCGGTTAAGCCTGTGGATTTCATCAATGAATAAGATGTCTCCGTCTTGCAGATTTGTTAACATACTAGCAAGATCTGCTGCTCGATCTATAGCTGGTCCGCTAGTCACTTTAATTTGCGCACCCATTTCATTGGCGATTACTGACGCAAGCGTCGTCTTCCCTAGGCCTGGCGGCCCGTAGAGTAATACATGGTCTAGCGTTTCTCCACGCTTTTTTGCCGCTTGAATGGCTAGTTTAAGATTCTTGACTATTCTTTCTTGGCCAATGTACTCATTAAAATTTTTAGGCCTAAGACTCTGCTCGAATGCCTCCTCTTTACCACTATCGTCAGGTACGACACTGCTTACGACTCGTTCTATCGCCATATCTATCTTCCGCCCTTCAGCACTAGAGAGACTCTGCTCTCAAGGTCTAAGTTTGAGTCTATCTCTTTTAGCGCTTGCTTAGCGTCTGAAAGTGAATAGCCCAAAGCGACTAAAGCCTGCACGGCATCATCACCATCACTAACCTCAGTTCCGTAAAGAAAATCTGTAGCATTATCACTAACTAGCATTCCGACTTTATTCTTTAAATCTACTACAATTCTCTCAGCAACTTTCTTACCGACGCCAACTGCCCTAGAAATAAATGCTGTGTCACCTTCTGCAATTGCTTTTCTAACACTCTGCTCGTTCGCAATCGCCAATATCGCCATTGCCGCCTTTGGTCCGACGCCATTTACGCTAATTAACTGACGATACAGCTCTCGTCTGGAAATAGTTCTAAAACCGTAGAGATCATGGCTGTCTTCTTTAATATTTTCAGAAATATAGAGCGTAGTCAGTTCACCGGTCTTCATCAACATTTGTTCATCCGGGCATACGACTACACCATAGCCAACACCAGAACAGTCAATGACGACCATATTACCATCATGTTCTATGACCTTCCCCTCAAGACGAACTATCATAGATACTATGATAGCTTAAATTGCGAAATGCTTATAGTTTTAAATTCACATCATCGTTTTCAGTGAGTGGGCATGCACTAAAGCTACCGCCAAGGCATCAGCAGCATCATCTGGTTTTGGAATTTGTTGCAAACCCAATAAAACCCTTACCATCTCTTGAATCTGTTGCTTACTAGCTCTGCCATATCCTGTTAGCCCCATCTTAATCTGCAGTGGCGTATATTCGTGTATTTCTAGCTTAGATTGTTTGCCAACCAACATAACCACACCCCTAGCCTGTGCTACCGCCATTGCAGTGGTTACATTCTGTGCAAAGAACAATTTCTCCACGACCATAATCTCTGGTTTTAGTTCGTTTATGATTGTCTTTAACTCGTCGTAAATTGTTTCGAGTCTATCTGGCTGTTCGGTATTAGCTGGAGTTGTGATCACTCCAGCATCAAGCATCGAAATCTTAGATCCATTAATTTCTATAACTCCAAATCCTAGTCTCCCGGTCCCGGGATCAATACCAAGGATCTTTTTAGACTTC
>JAGQMS010000004.1 GCA_020428535.1 Candidatus Saccharimonadota bacterium | reverse complement strand
ACTACTTAATGTTAACGGCAGCAAATAATTTCTACGCCACAGTCAGACAGCTAATCGGTGAGTTAAAAGCGACGAGCAAAGACGCCGCAGAACAACACTATGCTGATGAGTCGTACCGTGTAGATATGGCATATCGCCACTTCAACCATTACTACGACTTAACAGCAAAGCCCGATGAATATAAAGAACTATCTCAAAAAATAGAATTTGTTTATGGTGAAGATTGGCTGTTGAAACTTGCTGAAAAATGGGAAGCATCTGTATCAGACGAAAACTGGACATCTACCAAGCACACAATGGCAAGTAGTTTTTACGATACGTACTTGCAGCCACTCGAAGAAAAGAAAGACCGTGTATTTGTCATCATTTCTGATGGATTACGCTATGAAGTAGCAAAAGAATTATCGAGCAATAAGACATTAATGAGTACCGGTGGAGAAATCAATACGGAATACATGATATCTCTACTACCATCAATCACGCCGGTAGGTATGGCTGCGTTACTACCTCATAAGAAACTTACATACGACGGAAAAGACACCGTACTGGCTGACGGCAAGAAAACAGATGCTGGCAATCGAGATGCCGTACTTAAGTCTTATAGCCCAGATAACCTTGCTGTGAAGTTTGAAGAAGTACGAAACATGAAAAAATCGGACTGGAAGTCGTTCTTCTCTGGCAAGAAATATGTCTATATCTACCATGACAAAATAGATATCACTGGAGAGCATGATGATGCTGCTACATTCAAAGCTTGTGACCAAGCTATAACTGAAATTGCAGAGCTGATTGCCGACCTGCATGTTACATTTAGTGGAGTAAACGTGTTAGTAACGTCAGATCACGGATTCTTCTACCAAAATGGAACTCTTGAAGCTCGAAGAAAAATGCCAAAAGTTGCTGATGCCGATAAACAAAAGGCCCGATACGCAATCTCAGACAACCCAGACAAAACTGCATTAAGTTTCCGTATGAGTGATATGTTTGATGGCAATAAGAAATACATCTCTACTCCGCATGCAAATGTTGTCTTCGCAAAGCAAGGTGGAGTCGGCAGATACTATCATGGCGGTGCTATGCCTCAAGAAGTTATCGTACCTGTCCTTAACTACAAATCTTCTCGTAAAGGCTCCGCTCGCGATAAGGTGAACATCACCTACTCGGGCATGTCTCTTAAAATAACGAACGCGATCACATACCTAACATTCCTGCAAAACGAACCTGTAAGTACTGAGAAAATGGCAGCGAGATATAAAGCATGTTTCGAAAATATTGACGGGAACAAAGTATCTGATGAGGTCACAATAATTGCTGACTCTACTGCAAAAGACTCAGGTTCAAGAGAGTATCGTGAGAAGTTTGCGTTTGCTGCGATTAAATACAATCCAGCAGAAGAGTATTATTTGGTAATCAAAGATGAAAAAGATATAGAAATCGACAGAATCGGTTTTCGTATTGATATTGCAATAACTAATGATCTAGGGCTATAGGGAGGAAGAAATGGATAATTTAAACACTAAGCTCAACCAGGTTTTTCCTGGTAGAGTTGTCCGCAAAGATTTAACAAAGAAAATTAAAGAAGGTGCCAATGTTCCGGTGTATGTACTCGAGTATCTGCTGGGTATGTACTGTGCAACAGATGACGAAGCTGCAATTGAAGATGGCATTGGAACTGTCAAAAAAATACTTTCTGAAAATTTCGTTCGTCCTGATGAAGCTCAAAAAGTAAAAAGTAAAATTCGAGAGCTAAAGAACTTTACTGTTATCGACAAGATTACTGTCCACCTGAATGAAAAGAAAGATCGGTATGAAGCAGAGTTTAGTAATCTCGGAATCAAAGACGCCGCAATTGATGCAGAGATCGTTAAGAAATTCGAGAAACTTCTAGTTGGTGGCATCTGGTGTATTACTAAAATTTCTTACTTCCACGACGAAGAAGAGCGGAATAATTTACCTTTCGTCGTGAATGACATAAAGCCAATTCAAATGCCAAACATGGATTTAACTGAAGTCTTCAATGGTCGAAAACAATTCTCTAAAGACGAGTGGATTGATGTCTTATGTCGATCGATGGGTATGGAGCCAGACCACTTAGATTATCGACAAAAATGGCATTTCATCGAGCGTGCTGTACCGCTTGTGGAAAATAACTACAACCTATGTGAACTTGGTCCTCGTGGAACTGGTAAGTCACACATCTATAAAGAAATATCACCAAACTCAATTTTGATTTCTGGTGGCCAGACTACAGTCGCTAACCTGTTCTATAACATGTCCAGTAAGACTGTTGGGCTTGTGGGACTTTGGGACTGTGTGGCATTTGACGAAGTTGCTGGTATTACATTTAAAGATAAAGATGGCGTGCAGATCATGAAAGACTACATGGCATCTGGTTCTTTTGCTCGAGGAAAAGAGGAGAAGAACGCTACAGCATCAATGGTGTTTGTAGGAAACGTCAACCAATCAGTTGAAGTGATTCTAAAAACGTCAAACTTATTTGAGCCATTCCCTGATGCTATGAGCCACGACAGCGCATTCTTTGATCGTATGCACTACTATCTTCCTGGTTGGGAGATTCCGAAGATGCGTCCTGAATTAATAACAAATGAATACGGATTCATAGTAGATTATCTATCTGAGTTTTTCCGAGAAATGCGAAAACGAACCTACAGTGATGCACTAGATAATCACTTCAAACTTGGTAAAGAACTTAACCAACGTGATGTCATTGCCGTGAGAAAAACTGTATCAGGATTGATCAAGTTAATTTACCCAAATGGTGAGTTTAATAAGGAAGAGCTAGAAGAAGTTGTACGATACGCTGTTGAAGGTAGACGCCGAGTCAAAGAACAACTAAAGCGCATCGGTGGCATGGAGTTCTTTGATATTCACCTGTCTTACATAGACATCGAGAATGACGAAGAAAAAGTTGTACCTGTACCTGAAATCAGCGGAGATAAGCTTATTACAGAAATATCACTTAAAGCTGGTCATGCCTATTTTGTAGGCAGAGGAACCTCTGGGCAAATTGGTACATATAGAATTGAAACCGAAAGCCCTAACGGAAGTGGCAAGATGTCAATTTCTGGAATCGGCACTGATCGACAGACCAAGGAATCAATACAAACTGCGTTTAATTACTTCAAAGCAAATCGTAAGAGTATAAGCGCCAACATCAATGTAGAGAATTCTGATTTCTTACTCCACGTTGAAGATTTGCAAGGAACTGGACCATGCAAAGAAATAGCACTGGCTGCATTTGTATCTCTTGTATCGTCATCCTTAAAACTTCAGCTAAAAAGCGGATTGGTCATATTGGGCAATCTAACCATCGGAGGTACGATTGGTAAAGTAGATGATCTAGCAGACACACTAGAAGTTTGTTTCGATGCAGGAGCAAAGACGATTCTACTACCTATGTCTTCTGCAAACGACATTTCATCTGTTCCAGCTGAGACATTTTCAAAGTTCAATATAAGCTTCTATAACGATCCTGCTGACGCAGTTCAAAAAGCATTGGATACATAATGATTTTTGTTGCAGCATTTTCTATAACCCTCATTACGCTCTTAATGATTGGTAAAAGCAAGAACTCTACCAAGAAACAAACCATGAGTGATGAAGATCTAAAGAAACTGCAAGAGACCGACGAACATGTCGCTGTGATATTGCCAATCATAAGGAATGACAAGTAGCAATATGCCGATCACCATATCAAAATCTGACTACATGCTATTTCTCAAACACCCCGCTTGGATATGGGTAAAGAAAAATAAACCAGAATTGATACCACCCGTTGACGAGAATCAACAGGTAATCTTTGATGCTGGTCACCAATTTGAGCAATACGCGGAGGCGTTGTTCCCAGAAGGCGTGAGTATTGGATTCTCCTTTGATGATTCAGAGCAAAGCTATTGGTCAATGCCAGAGCGTACCAACGCAGCAATCGAGCGCGGGGATCAAGTCCTATTCCAGCCACGTTTTGTGTGGCAAGACTTCACCTGCATATCTGATATTGTCAGCTTTGTTGGTGATAAGGAAGTTGATTTATATGAAATCAAGGCAAGCACCAGTGCAAAACCTGAGCATGCATTTGACCTCGCCTACCAGACTGCGGTTTTGGAGGGCGCTGGATATTCGGTTAAAAACATCTACGTCATTCATGTAAACAAAGAATACATTCGTAACGGTGAGATAAAAGCAGATGAAATAACTAAGATCACAGACATAACGGAAGATGTACGCTCAAAGGGTGAACTAACGGCAAAATATATGCCTATGGCTCTAGAAACTGCCCAGAGACAACAAATGCCAGACCCCGACCCTACACTCGCGAAGCTAGGTTCTAAAAGCGATTGGCTAAAGATTTATGAAAACATTGTTCCGCAAGAACCAGATCAATACCCAGATGACCTACAACCTACTATTCAACATGACGAGATTAAACAATTCTTAGACGAACTTAAATTCCCATTGTACTTCTTGGACTATGAAACAATGATGAGTCTTGTACCATACTTCGACGGACATAGACCCTACCAACAAATACCATTCCAGTATTCACTACATGTATTACAGACTGCTGATTCAGAGTTGGAGCAACGTGAGTATTTACACCGAGAAAACTCTGATCCATCTAGACCACTAGCAGAGCAACTACTTAAGGACATTGGAACTGAAGGAACTGTACTAGTCTGGTATGAAGGATTCGAAAAAGCTCGGAACTCTGAGCTTGGTGATATGTACCCAGACCTAAAAGACCAAATGGAAGCTATAAACGACAGAGTTGTAGATTTAATGATTCCCTTCAAGAAAAAATGGTATGACGACCCTCGTTTTAACGGTAGCGCAAGTATCAAGCAAGTGCTCCCCGTTTTAGTGCCAGAGCTATCTTATAAAGAGCTCGGCATCCAAGAAGGTGGTTCCGCTCAAAGACTATGGATGGAGGCGGTGTTAGATGATAAACGTGCCGACCAAAAAGAGACCATATTTAATGACCTAGTAGAGTATTGCAAACTAGACACTCTCGCCATGGTAGAAATCTATAAGGTATTATTGAAACTATGAACTATGCAAAAACAGATGCTGACTACTTTACCTTTAATGTTCATAACAGTGCTTTCATTACTGGGCAAACAGGTAGTGGTAAATCATACCTAGTTGAACAATTAATAAAGCGCTATGCAAGTAACAAAAAATCGGAAGACATTCAGTTTGCTTTATTTGATTTCAAGCAAGTTGAATTTGGGCACTGGGTAAACCACCCTGAAGAAGATGAGTTTAAAATTGCCGAGAAGCTATATTGTCCTGTAATTACAGATCCGGAGGAGGCTCTAGATAAATTAGAGAAACTTGCAGAGCTTTCTAAAGATAGAGCCAAGAACAACGTTTCTAAACCACAAATCTTTATTGCAATTGATGAGTGTGACGCAGCTTGTGTTGATACGGAACGGTTTTCTAATGCGCTCATCACTATTAATCAGAATGCAAAAAACGCAAATATGAAGCTGCTATATGATACGTCAAGGCCAAGCCCGGAGGATGTAATTCCTAAACGCTTACTTGATAGTTTTGACTTAGTCTTGCTAGGTAAGCAAGGTAGCGATAAAAATTATGAGCTACTTGGATTCGACAAAAAAGATATGAGACTCATAACTGAATATGAATTCAATCTAATCGATCAGACGGCATAATCGTTTTAAATGTAGAATTTTGCAGTATGCTCTCCAGTGGAAATATTCTTTTTGCATATTTTTAATAAACCCTTTAAGGAAATACTAGCCATGGATTAGTTCCTCCTGCGGTACACCGCGTTTAGTAGATTGTTTGGATTTCTTACGAGTTTTTATAGGTTTGCTAACAGGAGTATTTACACTTGGTGTATCCACAATAACTTCTTCAATTTTCTGTTTTGCATACTTGGTACGTGATGCCGTTCTAACAATTTCAGCGACTTGAGCATCGGATTCTGAGTCGAGCAATACCGTAACACCCGATAGAGGCTCTTGTGCGTGAATCGCAGATATTCGACAGTAGAAATTATAGGCCGGCAAGTTAGCAAGTTCGCGCTCTTCAATATATGGACTGAATAGTGGTATGAGTAGTCGAGCATCGGCAGGGCTACCTGAACGAAATGCAACTACAGTAGCGACATTAGCAAGAATAATATCGACAAGTCGCTGTTCTTGCTGTTGCTGCGTTGATTGTTCAGCCATCGTGAGATACAACTTATACTTACGCGCTTCACTGAGCATCTGTACAAAGCTCATAGTCGCAAAGTTTTGAAACTCATCAACATAGACATAAAACGGCCGACGATTATCCTGTGCTAACCGAGCACGCCGAAGAGACGCAAGCTGGAGTTTCGCAAGTACCGTAACACCAAATAGCATAGAAGTATCTTCTCCTAGTAAACCCTTGGAGAAATTACAGATGACGATTTTTCCTTCGTCCATCAGTGCATCAAAGTTAATAGTAGATTTTTCTTGCTCTAGGATTCTTTTAGCTGATGCCGAGAAAAGAAATCGTCCGATCTTCGCAGTAATACCAGCTGCCATCTTTACTTTCTGCATCTCTCCAGCTTTACCAAGTTCGTTCTTCCAGAATATCTTTAAATCCTGGTCTTCGAGCCTGTTTACGATATCTTTACGATATTTCTTATCATTTAAAAGCCGGAAAATAGTGAACAGGTTTGCTCCTGGCACAGTGAGTGCTGTCTGAATTGTGTTACGCAACACATACTCAATACGGTGTCCGCCGCTATCGTCTTCGGAGAATAGTTTACGGAGTACAGATATGGCTGATTCAGTTATAAGGTCTTTTTCGCGCAGTAGCTCATCACCAGTTAATCCTTCAGTGAGTTCAAGAAGATTAATCCCTATCGGGTAAGCGAGGTCATCAGGGCTTATATACACCACATCTTGAAGTCTATGTTCGGGTATTAATCCAAGTAGTTCCTCAGCTAAGTCTCCGTGCGGGTCAACTACTGCAACACCTTTATTGTTCTTAATGTCTTGAGAAATCATGTATTTGAGCATGGTAGTCTTACCATTTCCCGTACCCCCAATAATGTACATATGTCGTTCACGTTCTGCAGCTGTTAGACCAATTGCTGTCGTTTGACCATGATGGAGATTTTCACCAAACAGCACATCCAAATTTTCGTTCTGCTTTAATGACACAGGTGCAGGCAGAGTCTTGCTTAACGACTTAATGACATTTGTTGTTTTTACAGTTTGCGAATGCGGTACGTGATACAGCCGAGATAATTCATTGGCTGAGAAATAATTTTGGCCTGAGCTGACTCCAAGTAATCTCTTGCTAACCGCTAATTCTTGCAACTTTCTGGAAACTCCAAACTTCCGCCGTCGCAGACTAAGTTTCTGATATCCAGAAACGTCAAAAATACCGATTGCTGCTACTATTGAGCGCTTCGCCGTGCGCTCTGTTTCTTTTTGATTAGTCTGCAAAATAAATCGGACACGGCAATCAAACAAAGGACGCTTCAATTTTTGATTAACTGATTCAATCACTTCATGCTCAAAATAGCTTAGCGTTCTAACTGGCTTATCACCACGAGCTAGCTGCTTTTTGTATTCCAGGTCCCGTTGTGCGCCTACTACTGCATAGTGTGTTGTATCGTGATGAACCCCGGCAGAAAATGCATCAGCTGCTGCAAAAAGAAGTTTATTGGTTAACGAGAACACGGGAGTTAAAAAACCCGCCTTAACTTTTGCTTCAGGCATGAACGCATCGTTTCTCAGTATTTTTTGTTGCAGTTGTTTTGCTTGACGCAGTTGTACGGGCTTAAACGTCAGTTGGTATATTGCTCGCTCATCCTCCTTTAGTTTCGTCATCGACCCTGTTATATACCCCAAGGGATCGTCTTTTTCGGGCATATCAAAGGACTGAATAGGATAGCTAAAGTGCTTGCTTTGTCTAAATTCAAATATCCTTCGGGGAGAGATAGTGTCTACATCAATAATCTTAGTCTTTGAATCAGGTACGAAAGAGTGGATTAGTTTCTCTACGGTGTCAGTCTTGTCGTCAGGAACCGCTATGATGAATCGTATACCTTGTTTACTGGATGAGTGTATCTCGACACTGAATATATGCTTTTTGCCAAGCAAGCGTTCAACTGCTGTTGGTGAGCCAAGTTTATGCAAAGCTCCAAAGAGTGAATCAGTGGCTTCAAGTGATTTGTCTTGGAAAGCAGGTGGAATTATTTCTAGGTAGACCATTTTTCTTGTCAGTAGGTGTATAAAACCATACACAAACCTAGCAACGAGCAAGGTAATTGCTAGAACTAGTAAACCGACGCTAAAAAGTAGGTACGACAACGGTTGATCCTTCCGGTTCCCCAACTAGAAACGTACGAGGATTAATTGGTATTCCATACACTGCAGTCGTGAGATGTAGATGCGGACCAGTAGATGCACCAGTACTACCCATATACCCAATGATGTCGCCAGGATGCACTTCGGTTGTCGGTGCGATGTTCACCGCGCTACTAAGGTGGCAATACGTACTAGTTATATTAAAGTCGTGCTGTAACTTTACATTGATGCCGCAAGCTGAGTCATCAACCTGATCAACAAACAGAACCGTACCTGTCATAAACGGTGTAACCGGCTCACCAATAAGTCCATTCTGATTCGCAATATCTATACCCGTATGAGCGCCTAATCCCCAGTCGAGTCTAAACTGTTGCTCTGAGCCAAATTCATCAGATATATATCCACGTGTAGGCCAATTGGTTGTAAGCTCAACCTCACCAATGACATTGCCTTCGGTGTCAAAAATCTCGACCAAGTGCGTTATTGGATTTAAGGCAGCTAATGCGTCACCGACAAGCTGCACACCAGAAGATGCTACAACAACAACGGATACAATCGGTAAAAATATGAGCACAGCTAAGGTTGCTAGAACAATCTTAATTTCTGTCTTCGTATTCTTTATCAACCAGAGCAATATGGTCACAGGTTATATATCTCCGCAGGGTTAGTAGTAATTAGCGGGTGTTCTTTTTCTGAGGCAACAACTTTCACTGCTACATGATTTTTATCGGCAATAATCAGCGCATCGCCTTTTTCGCAGGTAAGTAGGAAGTTGTGTTCATACTCACTAAGGTTGAACTGCGAGACGACGTTCTTAATCGTAGTCGTGTCTTGTCTCATGAGTATGCGAAGCGCCGATTGGCTTGCTATGGCACGTCCGTAATCATTCTTTAAAAAGTCATTGGCTTGTTGAGAGATGATTGATACGCCCAAGTAGTACTTACGCGCTCGACGCACTAAGCCTGAGATGAACCGAGCAGACTCTTCGTGCTCTAAAAGCAACCAACCCTCATCAATAACGAGTAAGCGTTTTTTAGGATTAATCTTAACTTCGTTTTGTACATAGTTACTGACAATTAGTATCATCAGCTGCCTAAGCGATTCAGGCATGTCCTTAATATCAAAGACAACCAGACGATTATCGAGGCTAACATTGCTTCGCTTATTGAACACATTAGCAAGTGAACCAGAAATGTATCTTTCGAGACGCTCGCATAGTTTCAGTTGTTCAAGGAGCTTAAGCTCATGATACAAATCTTTTAATAATGGTTGTTTATTAGCGGCGTGTTTATACATGTTGAGCAAAGCTTTATCCAGTGCTGCTTTTTCTTTTGGATTTAATCCCTCAACCATCAAACTAACAATTTCTGTTACATCTTGGATATGTTCCGATAGGTCTCGTTTCTTCTTTGAAGATGTACTGATATCGAATGGGTTAATTTTTTGTTTGCTGTTGGTAGATAGCTTTACGTAAGTGCCGTTTACCGAATCTGTGAGTAGCTTGTACTCCCGTTCCGGATCAATCACGATGACGGACGTACCTTGCATAAGCTGACGGAGAATTTCTACCTTGGTCGCATAGCTCTTACCCGAACCACTCTGAGCAAAGACTATCGAATTAGCATTATGTAAGCTAAATCTATCAAGAATGACCAGTGAGTTATTAGACTTATTGACGCCGTAGAGAATACCGTTTTCCTGCACAAGTTCTGAACTCATAAATGGAAAGGTTAAGCTAGCGGAACTACTATCGAGATTTCTTTTTTGGCTTAAGACATCCTCTGCTCGGGGAAGGACAGACTGAAGTCCCTCAACTTGTTGGTAGCGAGCAACTTTGGTGAAGAATAATCTTGCTGAAAGTGTCGTTTCAAGAAGTTTTGTAAGTTTTTCAAGTTCTGGCAATGAGTCAGCAGATAAGGCAACGTAAATGGACGTTTGGAAGAGCATTTCTTGACCGCGCTGAATCTTATCACGCAATTCCATCGCACTTTCGAGCGGATCAGTAATCTCTGGACCAACAATTTTACCCGCCCGAATCATTGAGCGTTTTGTACTTTCAAGCTCAGTTATTTTTCTGTTCAGTTTAGGCAGTGCTTGCGTCGCTTCAACTTGATCCATGTGGTAACTAATGTCTATGTTGCTGTTGAAGTTAATGAGACTGTTAAGCCAGCCAGAATTTGCAACAAAGGGATACCCAGAGATGAAGAGCGTTCGCACAAAGCGCCCATCAATCACCAAGTAACTTGGCTGCTCTTTCATACCGGCGTAACTAATTAAGTCCATGGGGTCTTGCTCGCCATAGGCAAAGGTAAAGTCTTTCGGCTCGTTTGAATCACTGCCAATCTTTGGCAATTTCTTCAGTAGCGGTTTTAGCTTTGTGGGGGTGTTCATAGGTAGGCCTCCTTTAGAAGCTGGATTGTTTGATCACGCAGTGGTGCACGCTTAGCTTGCCCTGGAGAGTAAAAGCTATAGAACAAATCAAGCACTTCAATACTGTTTAGTTTTCTTACTTGCATACCTAAGCGACCGAGACCTTTAGCGACAATGTCTGCTTGCAGTTTTAGTTGTTCAGCCGCAACATTGAAATCATTCGCATCGGCTTTGAATGGCAGGACAATATAAAACTTTCTGGTGAGTATCTTGTTATTTGTTACCAAGCCACTTACAAAATCCATATAGTTCTTTGCTTGATTGCGGTACACTTCGTCGTCTTTATCATTTACTTTTGATTTGAAGTTTTCGAGATACTTATCCATATCAAGCTCACGTATTCGAACCAATATCTGAAAGCTCGTATTGAGTGAATTGAGAAAATTCTGGTAGGTATCTATGAGAGCATCCTGCTCGTCTTCACTCATAAGCTCGAAGTTGATACTAGAGCTTTCTAGCACTAGTCGGTATTCACGTTTTGGCAGCAGTAGTATGCCGTCACGAACACCATCAATTTGTATCTGCTGACGCGAGCTGGCGCGTTTATCTGATTTCTTTAATATGGACACGTAATCCTCCTTTCTTTGAGAATGTGAAGTGTAAGTTGGCGGCTGGATTGCCAAGTCTTTCCTCGAATGTCATTTCATCATTCGTGTTATGAGCAAACTGAGGCGATTGTTTTGGCAGAGTAACTTTCTGTTCGGTTTGCAGCGTTGCTGCTTGCTGTTTTGCAACAACCATTCGAGCAGTCTGATTATTCTTGTTGTAGACATAGAAGCGAGGTCGCAGATTATAGCGTGATAAGATGACGACCCAGTCGACTACTAGGCGACTTTTTATTCTCAGGGCAAGCGCTAAACAGATAACTAAAACGGCCACACTTATAACGGCTTTATATATCTGAAACGATGCAAACGGAGGTAGAAAAGCGAAGAGCGCAGCGCTCAAAAACACCGGAACAATCATCAGTAGCAATTGTTTAAAACTTAAGTTTCCGGCGATTCTATCTTCGACAGATGTTACTTGTGCCGGTACAATTGTCGTTTTCATTTACTTGTATCCCTCCTTTGTTACTTTCTTAGGTTTAGATGACTTGGTAGTCGTAGCTTCTTCACCGGCCAATTGCCTTGATGAGCCTTTACGACTACTTAGATAGCCAACGCCGTGCATAAACTCACTTCCAAGTCGCCTCAATGCCCTCGGACCAACTGAGACATAACTAATCTGCATCATGACGCCTTGTGTTTTAAGCAATGCAATTAAGGTTGCGACACCGACAATCATTGCCATGACTGGATCGTACGGCGGGTCAGCACCTTCAGTTCGTAGTCCATCGAACAGGGTGGCCGCAAGCGTGAGAATCACGACATGTACAAACAGAACAAAAATATTGGATATATAGACCTTTATTGCCGTTGTAGTGAAATCCTTAAAGCCAGGGATGATTTGCAGAAGCGCAACAATTGGCGATAGCACGGCTCCGATATAAAGCGTTACGATACGCATCACGTAATAGACCAACAGAATAGCTGCAAGTATGAGGAATACGACCATGATGAGTAAGGCCACAAAACCTTGACCACCAGCGGTGTCCGCTACTCCAGTTAATGCATCCCAAACCGATAGTGAGCTATAAGCACTCTCGACTGCACTTATCATGACGTTCGACAGACTAATAATGGCGTCGATTGCGAATATCGACATATTCATCAGCAGAAACGTAAAGACAAGTTTAGGTAGAAGCTGTTTAAATTCCATTTCCTCTAGCCCCAGGGAAGAGGCGCTCATTACTTGGAACCCAAGTAATGCCACGCCAACAACAAACAGTGCATTAGCAATGCCAAGCATCGTAAGCCATAGCTTGAACACTGACGGATTATCCGCCATCAGTGGCGTGCTGTGCGTGAAGTAATCGAGTGCACTAATGAACGGACTGGCGGCAGTCGTAATGATGTGCTTAAACAAACCAATGATGGAATTTATGAGCACTTCGGTTATTCCACCGCCACCCGTATCAGTCTCAACAGGTGTTAGGCTAGGAATATTCTCAATACTTGTACCACCGCTGTCCTGATAGGCGCTCGTTAATATTGCTGTGAGCGTAGCGGCACCTATTACCATGACGAGACCAATTAGTGCGTTGCGTAATATCTTCTTCGCATGCTCAAGTTTCTCTGGTTTTCCTGAGCTGGTCATGTATTCGATACCACCCTGAACAATGAAAAAAGCCGAGACAACCCCGGCTAAGCCCACAAGAGAAAACATAATCGGTCTGAGGTAGTTCTGCACATCTGCATTAACTACCGCAAAGTTCGCCACCCCGTTTGATATTAGGGCAACGAACGCATCCACTAGGCTTTATCCTCCGAACGCGTTCGAAGCCAACGACGTGACTATATTACTTAAGACAAACGCACCGATAGTGATCGCAAGACCCATACCGGAAAAAATAAGCGTCCGCTTAGATTTTTCTAATGTTTCTGGATTTCCAGAACTTGTTATATACCCGAACCCACCAACAACAAAAAAGCCGGTCGCTACGAGACCGGCTAATCCTGCTATTACCTGGATGACGCTGCGGATGAAGTTTTCTACTTGACCTACTTCTCCCGCACTTTGCGCCAAGGCTGTGCTGGTGAGGACAAAGGGTACCCCTACAGCTATATATAAGCTGAGGAAGATGAGCTGTTTTTTACTCATATACCTTTACCTCCTTATGGTAACTTGAATATATCAAAGAAACTTGCAATAATGCAAATAGATTGTATAATACTTATGCTTACAGAGGTTACATTTACTGATTAATAAGAGCTATAATAAAGTTATGACAACTCAAGAAAAAATTGCTAAAAACCTAAAGTATGTTCGTGACCAAAAACGAATGACGCAGGAAGATGTCGCTAAAAAAGCTAAAATTAGCACGAACTACTACTCAAGAATTGAGCGCTGCGATGCAGTACCGACAATTACTACGCTTGAGCAAATTGTGAAAGCTCTCGGTGTAAAATCCTCAGAAATTTTACCGTTTTAACTCTTTATAAACTTGTCATATAAATCTTCTATCTTATCAGGGTCGTCAAAACCCACATCTCTGTAACTCAACTTTAAGAAAAGTAGAAAATCACGCGCATGTTCTTCATCGGCGTTTTTTGGATCTGCTTGTTTAAGCCAATTAACTATAGCTTGTACATCTTTATCGGTAATTTCAAAACCACTCATAATTACCTCCAATTGTACCATCTGATGTCTTTTCTAATGGATGTGAATCTAAGAAGTTGAGCGCATAGTTCTTTTGAGTATGTGCGTCTCATTAACTCTCTACTACCATTTTGTGAAAGTAGGTTTAGAGAACCTTCCCACAAAATACTGCTATCTATAATCGCCAGCTTACGATGTCGCATATCATTACAGACAACAACTTTTGCTCCTGAATTTTTTAAAATGTCTATACCAGCCATTGCTTGACGGTATAAATCTCCATCGTGATGACTTGGGTTGCGAGTCAGTATAAATACTTTTACATGTTTCTTTGAGAGTTTAGTGAGCAGTGGGGCAATTTCCTCAGCACGTCGTATAGTTATATACGGACTTTCGATAATTACTTCGTGTTGAGCGTTTTTGAAGTCTTTACTGAACGCAGCAAAGAATGAACGCTCATCAAATAGTGAAGTTTCTGATGGTAGTTGAGTCTTAGTTTTGAACATCATCAACCACCACACCTAGTTCTGCTAATTTCTTATCTAGTTCAACCAAGCTATCTATAAAAGAGTTCCATGTAACCCCCTTAGAGCTCTCCCTCTTCATCAAGCAGTACCACAAAATCATCACTTCCAAGTTTTGCAGTTATCATAGTGCTTTCCTCGGTTCTTGCAAGTTCGTGGTTTTTCCCAGATGGTGGGATAATCAACCATTCAATTTTTTGCCACGGTTTTAGGCGTTTTTCGAAGTGGTTGATAGCATCTAGGTACATTGTCTCGTGCTTTTTACCTACAACTACTATTCTGATCATAAATTTACCTTACCACATAAAGACATAGACTCTGGCGCCTTGGGCCTAGCGTCTATATACTAATAAGCATGAATATTTTGGTGGTATATGCACATCATGAGCCTAAATCTCTGGTTGGTTCTTTGAAAAATCTCGGTATCAGCAAGTTGCAAGAAATGGGCCACCAAGTTGTGGAAAGTGATCTGTACGGAATTGGGTTCCACCCGGTAGCCAACGTTTATGACTTTCAAACTTTGAGTGGCGGACATTTTAACTACATGCTTGAGCAAAAATATGCGACTGAAAACTCGTGGTCTTATTCGCCAGATGTGCTGGAACAGATGCAGAGGCTTCAAGCGGCTGATTTAGTTATCTTTTATACCCCCATTTGGTGGTCGTCGGTTCCCGCGATATTGAAAGGCTGGTTTGACCGTGTCTTGACGATGGGTTTTGCGTGGGATAGTGGGAAGATCTACGAAGACGGATTGTTGCGTGGTAAAAAAGTTCTTTTTGTGGGTACAGCTGCCAGCCCAGAAGAGTTTTATCAACCGCTTGGGAAATATCGAGCCACACTCAGGCAAGTTTTGCATCCAATTCTGCACGGAACGCTTGCCTTTTGCGGGATGGACATTTTAGACCCTTTCTTTGTTTTTAGTAGTATGAATAAAACACCAGAAGAATACAGCGCAATTTTAGATAGTCATGCCCAAGCGATCGAATTAGCTGTGAACAATCCGCACTATCTTAGTAAATTTTAAGAAGTATCTTATTCGACCTCTGTTATACTGGAGCTATGAAATTGGCGGATAAAATAGCTAAGGTAGTAGAAGAGATTGTCGCAAGTAATTTTAAAGTTAAGATTGTTCCGCAAATTACTATTCCAGAGGAACAGTTTGGGGATTTCACCTCCAACGTAGCAATGCAGATAGCCGGAAAACTGCAAAAAAAACCTTACGAAATAGCGGAGTCGATAGCAAATTCGTTGCAGAACTTGGGTTATGAAGCATCTGTGGCGGGGCCAGGTTTTGTGAATATACGTGTTCAAGATGAGGAACTTATTGATAGCCTAGTTAATCAGCCAGATAGGCAACTAGAAGGGCAGTCTTGGGTAGTCGAGTATTCTTGCCCAAATTATTTTAAAGAACTCCATGCCGGGCATCTTTATCAGACCCTATTTGGTGATGTGATTGCTAGGCTGATTGAGAGAGCGGGGGCCGATGTTCACCGAGTAACTTTTGGGGCGGATGTAGGTCTGAGCGCGGCTAGGGCTATTTGGGGGATTTTACAGTTTTTAGGCGGTGAATACCCTGAAAAACTTGCCGAGATACCAGTTGAGGAGCGAACAAAATTTATAGCTTCAAGATATGTCGATGGTGCTAAGGCTGACTCGGTTGATAATGACGAAAAAGCCCAAAAAGAAATCGCTGAAATCAATAAAAGAATCTATGAGATGCACGCTAGCGGTGATACGGAGTCGGCTTTTGCGAGAGTATATTTTGAGTGTCGTGGTTGGTGCAAGGATTATTTCTTGAGGCTTTATGAAATGCTTAAGGTCGATGAGTTTGAAAAATATTACCCCGAGAGCTCAACCGAACGGCGTGGTAAAGAAACAGTTCGTGCTAACTTACCGAATGTTTTCAAAGAATCAGATGGGGCAATAGTCTTTGAAGGCGAACAATTTGGCCTTCACACCAGAGTGTTCATTAATTCGGCTGGGCTGCCAACTTACGAAGCCAAAGACATCGGGCTAATCCTGATTGAAAAAGATGACTTTGCTTTTGACAGACGAGTATTGGTTACTGGCAACGAACAAGCTGAATATATGAAGGTGGTCTGGAGGGCAATTGATCAGATTGAACCAGGAGTTGAAGCGCAGATGACACATCTGACTAATGGAATAATTAGGTTTGGGGACGGTAAAAAAATGTCATCTCGCCTGGGCAATGTGACTTCGGCAGTTGATGTTGTTAACACTGTTAGAGAGCTAGTTGGTGACAGTGGAGATAAAGACCGAGATGAAAAGATTGCGCTCGGTGCCTTGAAATACGAGTTCATGAAATATCGGCTTGGTGGTGACATCGCTTTCGACCCACAAGAATCTGTCAGCCTACAAGGCAATAGCGGGCCCTATCTACAATATGCACTTGTACGGGCTCGAAGCATCCTCTCAAAAAGCGAAATGCGTGCGAAACCTACAAAGCTGGATTCATCAGAGAGAAGTCTAGCAAGAGCTTTGGTTCAATTTGAAGAGAAAATACAAGAAGCAACTAGAGACTATCAGCCTCATGTTTTGTGCACCTATCTTTATGATTTAGCAGGGATATTTAATAAATTTTACGAAGTTAGTAGGGTGGTGGGTGACGAAAGAGAAGCCCAGCGTCTATACTTGGTCGAATCTTATTCGAACACTCTCTATGAGGGGCTCAAGCTATTGGGTATCGAGGCTCCCGAAAAGATGTGAGCCGTGCTTCATTGATCTCAGCTAGAGCTCTGACTACACCCTCGGACATCCAAAAATTCCATAAAACAGAGATTCCTGGCATTTGCTGGGTTCTACCAAAATCTGTATCCACCAAGACAGGTGAGCCGTCCTGTCTGACAATTATGTTCGGTGATTGGAAGGGGTTGAAGAAGCCACCTTCGATGCAGGCAATATCTGGCATCTTGCCAGTCCTATCATACATTTGAAGTGAAAGCCCAAACAGTTCTCTCAATTGATCTAGATCAACCATTGACAGTGCAGTGTCTATTTGTTGGCCATCAATAAATGCCTGTCTGGCGCAAAGATGGTACGTGTCCTCTTCGGCGTCAGAAGATTTAACAACGTAGACTATGGTAGGAGTGGCGAACTTGCCCAAAGATTTTGCGGTCAAGCTAATATTGCGGGCGCTTCTTTCTAGCAACTTTTTAGCACGTGAAGCTGTATAGGGAGGAGAAAACTTGTAAACTTCGCCTGCGGGCGACAAGTAAACTTCCGAGCTAAAGCCATGGCCAATCAATTCGTATCCCTCTTTCTTACACTTTTCGGGGTCAAGGGGGTCAAATGGGTTATGTGTCATTTGTATACGATAACATGAAAAACGAATAATACAATCATACAAAAACATAAGACTTTTAAGGTATAATCAGTGCAAAGTATGGGCACCGCATTAATTTTGTATCCTAATCAACTCTTCGATGTTGAGTTTTTGCCAAAAGTAGGACGTATTTATCTAGTTGAAGAACCACTGTTATTTGGTGGCGATAAAGAATTGCCTATCAGCTTCCACAAGCAGAAATTAGTCCTTCAGAGAGCGGCAATGCGGCGATATGCTGAAGAAGTACTATGGCCAAATGGGTTTGAAGTGGAGTATATCGAATGCGCTGAGGACGTAATTACTGATACGGCAGTTGTCAGAGCCGCCTTTGAGGGTGCCAGCGAAATTATTGTTTTTGATCCGGTTGATGAACGTCTGTGGAAGAGGATCGAATCGGCGTCGCAATCATTAGAAGTTCACGTACCTCTGAAGAAGCTCGAAAACCCCAATTTCTATTTGAAACAAAGGGATATCGACACTCTTTTCAGAGAAAAGACACCAGATTTTACCGAATTCTATCAATACATGCGCGAGAGATTCGATGTTCTGATTGATAAAGACTATAAACCATTTGGTGGAAAATTAATTTATGATAAGCCACAGAAAGCTATTGGAAAAGAAGAGCAGTTGCCAGGCATCCGCACCTATGGCGACAACGATTTTGTGCGAGAAGCGGTGACATATGTCGAACTAAAATTCCCGAACAATAACGGCCGTACAAATAATTTTTTCTGGCCAACAAACAAAGAAGAAAGCAAAGCATGGCTGAAGGATTTTTTTGAACACCGACTCGAAAAGTTTGGTGAATACAGCCAAGTTCTCGATGACCGAGGTGTATGGCTTTATCATGGAGCTCTTAGCCCACTAATGAATATCGGCTTGCTAAGCTCTAGGGAAGTAGTGGAGGCTACTCTAGACTTTGCAGCGTCAACAAAGAAAGAATTGAAGATAGAGAATCTCGAAAGCTTTGTCCGTCAAATTTTGGGCTGGAGAGAATATATTCGAGCACTCTATGTCAGATCTGGGGCTAACATAGCTACAAAGAATCTTATGTCGAATAATAAGAAACTGACCGTCGATTGGTACCAGGCAACCACCAATATCAAACCTCTCGACGATGCTATAAGAAAAGCTAGAGATTTTGGATATTTACATCAAGCAGAAAGGTCTATGGTAATAGGCAATATGATGCTTCTTTGCGATATTGCACCTAAAGATGTCTATGGCTGGTTCATGTCAATGAGTGTCGACGCCGTAGAATGGTCGGCTGTACCGAATGTCTTTTTGTTTAGCCAGATGGTAGATGGGGGATCGGTATCTAATAAGTTACCTATTATCTCTAGCAACGGAATACTTTCGCAGAGCAATTATCAAAAAGATCACTGGTGTGATGTGTGGGACGGCCTTTATTGGCGCTTCGTTGATTCGCGTAGGCTAATGCTCAAAAAAGTACCGAGATTAGGAACTCTGTTGCTAAATAAATATGACAAAATGGACGGTGGTAGAAAGCGAATAATCGGTTACAGGGCACAAGACTTCCTCGACAACTACACAAAAGAATAATTTAGTTTATACTTCCTATGTAATCAATAGGAGGAGTAAATGTTAAACGATTTCGTAAGTTTTGTGCGCGAACAAGGTGTTGTCGGTTTGGCGGTTGGTTTAGCAATCGGGGCAAAAGCTGGTGAAGCGGTCAGTTCAATAGTAGATAAATTAATCAGCCCTCTGGTCGGCTATATTTTGGGAGGTACAGACTTAACTAAGATGGAGTGGAATACTGGCCTCACCAGGGGTGGTCATGACTTAGTATTCGGCTGGGGAGCAATTGTGAACGCTTCGATTGCACTTGTAGCTACGGCTTTCGTGGTTTATTTTATCTTTGAAAGAGCCGGGCTTACTAAGTTAGATAAAAAGAAAAAGTAAATACAAGCCAATTTTACGACATCTACCCCAAGAAGGTGTACAATGTAGGTAATGGACTTATCAAAAGTCAAGTATGAGCTGAGTGACGACCAGCTACATATTTTGAGAGATAGGGGAACCGAAGCACCATTCAGTGGTGAGTATGTTGATCTCTCTGACGATGGCGTATATTTGTGTGCGGCATGTGGAAATAAACTATTCTCTAGCGATACTAAGTTTGATGCCCACTGTGGTTGGCCTAGTTTCTATGACGTAGCCAATAACCAGGCTGTCACTCTTCTTGAAGATAATTCACATGGTATGCGTAGAACTGAGGTACGATGCGCTAACTGTGGTGGTCATCTCGGACACATTTTTGACGACGCACCAGATCAACCAACTGGAAACCGTTATTGTATCAACTCTCTTTCTCTAAAATTTGATCCAATGAAAGCAAAGCAAAAATGAAGATTCTAACGAACAAAAACATGTTGAGAATTCAGCTAGAGGGGCAGGAACAGATTTGGTCACTCAAAAGTCATATCGACATTCCAAAGAAGAACATACTTTACACAGAGTGGTGTGAGTATTTCGATGATTGGCATAAGTACGAGCTCCGGCTTCCAGGGACCTACGCACCAGGACTTATAGCGGCGGGTTCTTTTTGGACTGAACAGGGCTGGGATTTTATATACGTAACGTTTCCAAAGGGCTTTACCAACCCAGTTTTTAAGAATGTATTTTTAATCGAAACTGATCTGAAAAAGTATCGTCGAATAATTTTAAGTCTTGCTCATACTGACGCACAGAGTGTCTTGACCTGGATGAATAGGAGATGAAAAGATGAGATATTATATCGAAAGACACTCGTCAAAGATAAAAAGGTTCTTATTTTTAGCAGTTCTCCTCATCGGTGTGGGCATTGTGGCAAAGCTGTTGATTGCAAGTAAGCAAGATGTGGTAAAAAACAAAGAGCTTGGTTCCTCATCAAACGATCCAAATACACCCGTACTAGTTAGTACAAGAGTCTTGGCTACCGGGAACTTTGGTTGGGGAGGCGCTATTAGTTCTAGGTCGGGCGGTGTGACGAGCTATCCTTTTTCAACTCTCGCTGAGTTTAGCAGGAATCAGTATGAGGCGTGGATGACAAATTTATACTGTGCTCCAGATGAGGTTGGAGAGAACAATTGTCAAACCAGTTTTGTTGAAGAAATGAGTAGTTGGTTCAACATCGTGGCACTTGGGAATAGCTCATCAGGATCTTCCAGCGCTTCTTCGCCCCTTCGGCAAGCGTTGAGTAATTTTGGAATTCAGTACATTGGCTCAAAAGACCCAGCCGCCTCAAATATCTGCGCGCCAATGACGCTACCAGCTAGATTTACCATGGGAGACACGAGTTTTAAAGTTGCTAAAATGCCCTTGGCGCTTTGTTCAATATATGTGAACGAAGCAAATCTTAGGGCAGACCAGATAGATAATATTCGAGCTTATTCTGCGTTAATGCCAACATGGGTATACGTGTTCAATAATCCATCAAATGGTTTAACTACTACTGCATCTCAGAGCTCCAAATATCAGTCAGTGATTGATGCTGGCGCCGATAT
Source organism: Candidatus Saccharimonadota bacterium (assembly GCA_020428535.1). Lineage (GTDB taxonomy): Bacteria > Patescibacteriota > Saccharimonadia > Saccharimonadales > JAGQMS01 > JAGQMS01. The sequence goes on along the minus strand of JAGQMS010000004.1, from coordinate 37,760 downwards.
GGTTTTGGGCAATGACCCAATATCCGTCCAGGGTGCCGAAAACTACAGAGGTAAGCTGATTATTTACTCGATGGGAAATCTAACGTACCAAGGTAGTTCGGTAGACGAAGAAATCAAACGAGGTATCATGCTCAGCATTACGGCTAGTTCAGCTATTGATCAAAATGTTTTAGAATGGTCGAATTTTGTTAATCAATGCTCATTAGAAAAAGATAATTGCATTAATGTTTCTAGGGGTAAAGGATTATCAAAACCCAGCTACAAATATGACATCGAGCTAATTCCTGTAAGTATTGATTCGAACGGTCTCCCTGTTGAGGCAGACAAAACTTGGAGCCAACTTGCCCCTGAGCGGCTTGGTTGGGCAGACCTGATAGAGACTCTCGATTATACAAAATAGAAGCTTTAATGAGAACTCGACGGGGCAAAATAGACAATATTCTTATAATTATGGTATAATATTGGTCTATGTTTACAATCCCAGTTTTGTGTGCTGATCTAGAGCCGGAGACTATTAAAGATCGAATAGAACAGACTTCAAGAACTATTGTTAATAGGGGTGGTCTTCATGTTGTATATGATTCTGAAAATCCACATTTTCAAGGGAAAATCGATCAAGTTGGAGTAGACGCTGAGGGTGTATTGCGCCGCGTAGAATGCTATTTTGGCGAAGGTACACCTTTGGGATCACTGCCAGAGGGCGCAATAATCAGATATTATCGTACTGAGCCGGGACAGCCGGATTCATTCACTACTGTCGATGCTGGTAACTCGAAGTTGCTGAGAATTGTTAATGACGGCGCAACTATGAGTTTAGGTATCAATGCGGCGGGACTGGCAATTGCAACTTTAGTAGATCGTTACAATACAATCTCGCCGATTGGTCCTGATTGCGCGAGAAAAATCACAGGTATTTTAAGATTATTTAACTATGAACCAGAGATTACTTGAAGGGTACATACTTTCGATGCCGAATTCACGGCTTGATTACCCTTTTGGGGAGGGGGTAGCGGTGTATAAAGTTCCTGTTGGCTCTGAGGAAAAAATGTTCGCGATTATTCAGGAAGGCAAATTACCACTTCAGGTGAGTCTGAAGTGTGATCCCCAACTTGCTGAGCTTCTTAGAGAAAAATATGAGACCGTATTACCTGGGTATCACCTCAACAAAAAACATTGGAATACGCTTATACTCAGCGGTCAACTACCGTGGGAGGAAGTCCAAGCCTTAATCTTGCACAGCTACAACTTAGTAGCTGGAGTTTAATTCGTGGTTGTTGCTAGTGTCTCGCCGAGAAGAATCTTGGCGTGGTCACTTTGTTGCTTAATTTGAGCTTGCTCATATGGCTTTAACAAAGAATAGACCTCACTGAGTTTTGTTTTGTAGTTGGTTAGTTTTTCGGTGTAGATTTGTTGATAAACGGCGTCAACATTATTAGCATTTTTAGCGTTTTCAATCGCTTGATCACTCGAGCTACCCTTGTATTTTGTTGCAAAGTCTTTTGGCGGGTTCACACCTCGCGCTTTTAATAGACTCATAGTAGTTTGATAGTCGGATTCGAGGGTGTAACTCGCAGTGAGGGAATTGTTGTGTAATTTTGAATCGCGAACGGAATCATTCCCGAGAGCTATAACTCTTTTTAGTTCTGCTTGGTATGCCCCTAAGTCAACCAGTGCATTCGAAGATTTGTTCGCAGATGCGCTTATAATACTGCCGATGATGATGGTTATAGCCAGAATAATTACAACTAAACCGATAAAAATCATTATTCGTTGTTTTTTGCTTGGCCCACCACCGACCGCACCTTTATGCTTTTGGGGGTTCATAATAAAATCAAAATCTGGTTGCTGAGGATTCATTACACTTAAGTATAAAGGTCTATTGTGGTCGTAAGCAATGTCTATGCCATTTATTACATTTGAATGTTAAAACCCGCTGACTACTAGCGGATCCAAATGTTTTGGCTCGACGCGAATCATGCGGGTTTATTGTAGCTCGACTGACGAGCTCTGCAATAATTGCGGCTCAAGCCAGGAACTGATAGAGAAGGGAATTGCGGCTCAACCGCCAAAACATCGAAACTCGATTATTCAATATCAAATTTCAGTGTTTCTGGCAGGAGCTGAACTCAACCTTCAAAGTGAATTGTTAAACACCTTCAGCCATATAACCGAAGATAGCAACATATTAGCATATTTAGCGAAATAAAGCAATAGGTTTGTCAATATGCTTATCCTAGCTTCTTGAGTGTATATTCTATATTCTATCTAGTATGGATGCTGTTGAGGAGATCAAGGCCAGACTATCGATTGAGGATGTCGTTGCTGAATATGTTCAGCTAAAGCGGTCTGGTCGGAACCTGAAGGGCCTATCTCCATTCCAGGCAGAGAAAACGCCTAGTTTTATGGTCAGTCCAGAGAAGGGGATTTGGCATGACTTTAGCTCAAACAAGGGCGGGAACATGTTTTCTTTTGTCATGGAAATGGAGGGAGTGGACTTCCGAGGAGCACTAGAGATTTTGGCTCGCAAAGCTGGCGTCGATCTCGAAGTTTATGGTCGAAGTCGTTCAAATTCAAAACTTAAAGAACGGATCTCTGAAGTTCTGGAGTTAGCGACAAGGTATTTTCAGCAAAATCTAGCTAAAAATCCTGATAGCTTGAGCTATTTGACCGCTAAACGAAATTTCTCCAGACAAACCATCATTGATTTTCGCCTTGGGTATTCTCCGGCTGTTTACGATGGGCTTGTGAAGCTGTTAACCAAACGAGGGTTCTCTGACGATGAGCTGATTAGAGCAGGTCTTGCGGTGCGGCGTCGCCAAGGTTTAGGTGACATGTTCCGCGGGAGAATCATGGTGCCTTTGATGGACCAATTTGGTGGAATTGTAGGTTTTACGGCAAGATTGTTGGTTGACGACCCAAATGCGCCAAAATATTTCAATACACCGCAAACGATTCTCTACGACAAAGGTCGTCACGTGTTTGCCCTAAGTCAGGCCAAAGAAGCTATCAGAACATCTAAATATGCAGTTGTAGTGGAGGGAAATCTTGATGTGATCAGTAGCCATCAGGCAGGGGTTCGCCAGTGTGTAGCGACCGCAGGGACGGCGATAACAGAAGGACATCTGAAGACAATTAATAAATTCACGTCCGATATCAGGCTTTGCTTTGATAAAGATCAGGCTGGGCTGAATGCTACCGAACGGGCTATAGAACTATCACAGGGGTTGGAGATTAGATTGTCGGTGATTGACATCAAAGACGCCAAAGACCCGGATGAGTTAATTAATAAGGACACTAATGCCTGGCTCGAGGCAGTTACTAAGCCAATTTATGCGATGGATTGGTTGTTTGAGCGGTATAAGAATATTCATAATCCAACTTCAGCGAGTGGCAAGAAGAATTACACCGATCATTTGATGCGGTCAATACGAAGACTGCAAGATAGCGTTGAGGTGGAATTCTATCTAGCTAAACTAGCAGAAGTAACTGACATTTCTCTCGAAGCAATCAAGAGCAAGTATGCTCAAAAAACCGAAGCGCTTAAGACGCCGGCGCTTAGAAAATCTAAAGCGAGTGAAAGCCAAGACCCGAAAAGCGATCAACTTGCGTACCAAGATCAACTTCTCGGCTTGCTGTTGCTCTACCCGATAACCCGAAGAATTTTTGAAACGTTGGACTTTGATCCGGTATTTGCTACTACTGAGAGGCAGTATGTTTTTGAGTTCGTTGCCAACAACCCGCACGTTACTGTCGGTGGCGAAATACCTGAAGAGTTGCAATCTGTGAAAGATTATGTAAATATTATTACATTAAGAGCCGAAGAGCTATATCAAGATCTAGATGCCTCAGCACGTTTGATTGAGGTGAACGATTTGGTAAGAAGATTACAGAAAGATCATAAAAAGCAAAAACAAATTGAAATCTCAGATGCAATTAAAGAGGCGGAAGACTTGGGCGATTATGCTCGTGTCGAAGAACTACTCAGTTCATACAACGTCCTAATAAAGGAGTAATGAATGGCGGAAGATGCACTTCAGCAGGCTAAAGATCAGTTAATTGAGTCTTCAAAAGAGACAGGTAAGATTGATCAAAAAGATATTTTTAAATTAATCCCAGATAAGAAAGAGAATGCCGTTGCTCTTGATCAATTCTATACAGAACTAGCTGAGCACAATATTGAAATAGTAATTGATGACGTTGAACCGGAAGCTGAAGTCGAATTTGATGATGTGTGGGCTGAAGATGCTGACGCCGATGAGGAAATTATCGTTGAAGATAAGGTATATCTCGACGACGTTTCTGATGACTCAGTGAGACTATATTTACGAGAAATTGGTAAAATTCCTCTCTTGACTGGTGATGAAGAACTTGAGCTCGCAAGAAAAGTTGTAGCAGGTGACAAGCGTGCCAAAGATAAAATGGCTGAAGCCAATATGCGTCTTGTTGTTTCAATAGCTAAGAGATATGTAGGGAGAGGGCTCGATCTACTCGACCTGATTCAAGAGGGTAACACCGGTTTGTTGAGGGCAGTTGAAAAGTTTGACCCTGACAAAGGGTTCAAATTCTCAACCTATGCTACCTGGTGGATCAGGCAAGCTATCACCAGAGCTATCGCCGACCAAGCGCGAACTATTCGAATCCCAGTACACATGGTGGAGACTATCAACAAACTTCTCCGCACACAGAGAAGATTGACTCAAGAATTGAACCGTGAGCCGACCAATGAAGAGATCGGTAAAGAAATGGGTCTTGAGGTAGAAAAAGTTGAACACATAATGAAGATCAAACAAGATATTCATTCTCTTGATCAAACAGTTAGGGACGATGAAGATGATTCGACACTTGGTGACTTTTTGCCAGACGAAGATTCTAAAACTCCTCTTGAAGCGGCGTCTGAACAGCTCCTAAAGAGTCAAGTAAAAGATATGCTAAGCGCTCTCAGCGAGCGTGAACAAAAAATAATTCGTCTGCGTTTTGGGCTAGAAGACGGCAAGAGCCATACACTTGAAGAAGTTGGCGCCGAATTTAGTGTCACCCGCGAAAGAATCAGGCAAATTGAGGCAAAAGCACTTGCTAAACTTCGAAAACACAAAGACGCCAAAAAACTTCTGGATTACATTAGGTAGATATGGAGGCACTAAAAAACAGTATTGAACTGAATAGTGAAGATACCTTCAGAAGTATTTTCGATGCGGTTAGGGAAAATGGTGGTTTTGTAGGTAACCAGGCGTCGTTTAGAGCATCAGACAGGGCATTCACGGTTTATTTAAGGGGTGAAGTTTCAAAAGACCCAGGTGGGCTAGGTCAGAGTATGATGAATGTGGTCGGCAACGTCTTCGTCGATCCAAAATACGACGGGAACTTAATCATCCGTGCAGAACAGATTGATGCAGTTACGGAAGACTTTGATGGCGAAGGCACTAGCCCATATGAATATACTATGGAAGATCTTGGCGCACTGCTGGGAGCAATAGGCGCTTTAGAGCGCAGGGACCTAAGCGCTGCTTAATGCAAAGCATCAAATGCTTTTAGGCGATAGTAATCAATAGTACTAATCTCTGCGTTATCAAACTCAAGTCTGTCATCGACAACATTGATTATTATTTTTTCTACTCCTCCTATGTGATTTCTTGTTTTACGTCCTGAATGAAATACTACTATCTTGGATTTAGTTAATTCAGTGATTATCAGGATATGTGGAATATCTGTATTTTCATATCTAAAGAAGACTAAGTCGCCAATTCTTAGTGATTGAAAGTCGATTTTTATCGAGACTAGTGGGTTAATAAAGCTGGCGGCTCGACAAAGATTTTCTGGTTTTCGCTTGAAAGTTTTCACAACCCAATCCAGTGGTACATCTTCCGGTAAGTTTTTTATCTCGGTGTCCGATAATGAATGCGCCGCCTTCCATTCTTCGAAGTTAAGTGCGCCGTTCAGAACCTCACTTTTGGAAACGAAAAGAATACTATTTATATCTATCCCATTCATCATTGACAATGTATTTTTCAGAACGTAATACATAAAACCTGAGCAATCAACACCCTTATAGTTCATAGATTTATCGGGTAGGTCGCCTCGTATAAGAGCCGCTCTTATTTCATCCCCAGAAAAGTTTGGATTTATGGAAGCTATGTACTCGGCTACAATTTTTATTTGCTCGGGAGAAGATTTCCCAAGACCACGCGGGATTGTATCTCCTGCCTCAACTCTTATATCATTGCGGATGTACGGTGCCCAAATTGAGGTTCCGTTATTTAATTGGATTTGGTAATCGTAAATATATTTTAGTAGGCATTTGCCCAAAGCAGTCATATTATTAAGGATACCTTATTAAATTATTTTAATGCATCTAGTAAATTTCCGGGTACTTTGAACTTTTATAAAACTACGTTCTCTATCTGCCGGGTGATTTCGGCTATATTTGCCCATGATTCGTCATATGTGTATATTGCTAAAATGTATGGCTTAGCTGGTGAGTAGACGATTGCCGCGTCGTTTAGCCAGCCATCAATGAAGCCAACTTTGTCGGCAACGACGGATTCGGTTCCTGCTGGTATACCATCACGGAATCGTTGTCGTTTCATCAAATCCAGCATGTAATTTCGACTACTTTCGGAAAGTATTTCACCTTTAGCGAGTTTTAAGGGGATTACCGCCGCATCACTGACGGTGCCATAAAGCTCTTCCCGCCAGTCTAACTCTGTTGCACCGAGAGCTTTGCCCTCATCCTGAATTTTTATCCAGCCGATTCGGTCGGATAGTGCTATGGCGCATTCATTATTTGAGTCAATTATGATTGTTTGGAGGCAGGCATCAACATTTGTACCTAAAACCTCATCGGTAAAATGCATTGAGCCTTCGTCGATACGTTTTAAGACAGAGTATAGTACAAACATTTTATATGTACTTGCCATTCGACTGCGGGTATGTTCGCGTGAGGCAGCAATCCAACCACGATCACTCAAGTCTATATATTTAATTGATATTTCTTTTCCTGCAGTAATTTGATCGAGAAGAAGTTGAAGCCCTGCCTGGCTATGGCTAAACGAATAGGCGTATTTAACCTCTGATGGGGCATATTTTATACTAACTGTTGCATAGTGAGTTTTTGTCATAAGGGCAGTTTCTATGTCGTTAGTGAGCTGTGCGCCATCAATTCTGTATCCATCAAAACCGTACAATCTTCCCGTCTCCACTCCGTCTTTGAAGGATATAATTGTAGGTGTAGGTAGGGACTCAGATGTAAAAGAGCCCTGAACAGAATCAGCGTAACTTTGAACCAGAACTGTACTGAGATTAAACTTTGGCTGGCCATTTTCCTTATAGGATATGATCCAAGAACGTATAGTATTTTCGTCTAAAGGTACTGTTTTGTCTCCATATTTCAGCTGAAAATCATCTGGTATTTGTTTAACATAGGCGTCAACAGCAGTTTTCATTTCTGCGGTTGTGACGTCTGGCTCGATTAATTCAGGCTCAAGCTTTAGGGAGTATTTGTGATTTGAGATTGACTGGATGATATCCTCTATGGCCCTAGAAGCATTGTATCTGACGCCATTTTGCGAAGAGATTACTTTTACGCCACTGGAATCAGCGCTGATTGAAGCACTCAAAGGGTCAACATTTAAGCCATCGATAATCGCTGCAACAGTGATGCTTAGTTTATCTTTATTGTAATTGTAAATTGGCGGGTAGTTATGAAGTATTTGAGCAAAAATGCTGAATGGAATGAGCCTAGTAAGCCTGTTTTTAACTTTGTAATTTTCTAAAGTCGCTTGTTGGTTTAGGCTAACACCCAAATCCCCGACAGTGTAAACATATTCTTCACTCCCGGCTTTGATTTTGAATGTTTTATTCTCAAGCTCACCATATGTTTGAGTAATAGTACCCTCGGAATTTATTTTCGTAAATTTCCCATTAACTATGCCAAATGGCAGTAGGGAATCGGTTTTAAATATTTGCTGGAAAAGAATTACGGAAAATGTCACGGCTAGGATTATTGCCGTTACGACTATAGCACCTTTATGTCTTTCGTGTTTTTCACCCACCAACTTATTATCACCTATCGTTGAATTTCGTTAAAGAGTATAATATTAGTATACAATGACCGAAGTAGCGAAAATTGCTGAGGCAAAGATAGTCACATTGCAGAAGTTTTTAGTGCTCATCCCGCAGAAAGAAGTCGCTAATGTCCGAGACTAAGCGCTTAGTTATAATCGACGGAAAATCCGTTTTTTACAGAGGTTATTTTGCCATGCCCGGTCTTTCTACTAGTGAAGGTACGCCAACAGGTGGGGTATACGGCTTTGCAGTTATGGCTCTTGAGGTTATCAAGAGGCTTAAGCCTGACTACGTTTGCGTTGCATGGGATAAGCCAAAAACAAACATTAGAAGAAGGCTAGAGATTTACCCAGAATATAAAGCTGGCCGTAAACCACCACCACCAGATTTTTATATTCAAATTCCAATTCTCCACGAACTCCTGAGGGCATTTAACTGGCCACTTTATGAAGTCGATGATTACGAGGCTGACGACATCATGGCTACTCTTGCCAGCAAGGCAGAAAAAGAGGGTGTAGAGACTATTTTAATAAGTAGTGATTTAGATATGTTGCAGTGCCTAAGCCCAAAAACGAGCTATTATGTGCTCAAGAGTGGGCTAAGCAACATTGAGCATTATTATCCGCAAGAGTTTGAGCAAAAATACGGGCTAAAGGTGGAGCAATTTGTTGACCTAAAATCCCTAAAAGGAGATAGTTCCGACAATATTCCTGGTGTTCCAGGAATAGGGGAGAAGGGTGCAGTTGATTTACTCAATAGGTACGGGAGTCTCGACGGAATTTACGAGAATTTATGGCAAATAACAGGAGCAATGGCCAAGAAACTTGAGCAAGGTAAAGAGCTCGCTTATATGTCTAAAGAGTTGGTGGTGCTAAAGCGAGATGCGCCTGTCCCGCTAGATTTGAAACATATGGATATGGCCAATCTTGACCCCCATGCAGTCGAAGATGTGCTTAGAAAACTAGAATTTCGAAGTTTGGTGCGTCAACTACCTGATGTTATGAAGACAAGTAGTAAATTACCGGCCATGAATTCACCCGAAAAGGAACAAACAAAATCACAAGGCATTGAAAGTGTTGAAGTCGTGGATACACTCAAATCCGAGAATGATAAATTAGTGTTGCATGCTCGATATGCCGATAAAGCCAAAAAAGAACTTGTCGAGATCATAATCTCCGACGGACTAAAAGCATCAGTTGTTTCGGTGGGAGAACTTACCAAGAAAGCATCTAAAATTTCTGAGATTTTAAAAGGCGAAATAGTTATCGCGTATGACTCCAAAGCGCTTGTCAAACATCTATGGAAAGCAAAAATCGACCTAGATTTCAACAAAGTATTTGATATTCAAATAGCCTCCTTCATGGTTAATTCTCTAGTTCGCGATCAGTCAATTATCGGTCTAGCTAGATCTTATCTAGACCTAGAGTTAGAAGCTGAAATCGTAGAGCCACAAAAAATGGCATTATACGAAGCTTCAGTTCTATTAAGGCTGTACAAGATTTTTGAACGTGAGCTAAACCAGCAAGAGAGTGCCAAACTATACAAACTCTATCGTGACGTTGAAATCCCATCAATACCGGTCTTAGCAAGTATGGAAGAGTTTGGGATGCTTCTAGATTTGGATCATTTCAAAAAAATGTCTCAAAAGCTAGAAGGGCAAATTTCTGATCTAGAGCAGACAATATATGGTTATGCAGATGAAGAATTTAACATCTCAAGCCCGCAACAACTCGCGGGAGTATTATTCGAAAAGTTAGGCTTACCGACATTCGGAAAGAAAGGCAAGAATGGTGCTTATTCAACAGCTGTCGATGTACTTGATAAACTTGCCGAAGCCCATCCGATTATCGACTGTATACGCTCATATCGAGAGCTTACAAAATTAAAAAGTACCTATGTAGACCCATTGCCACTTCTCGTTGAACCCGACGGTCGTTTGCATACTACATTCAATATGACGACGGCTCAGACTGGTAGGCTTAGCTCTGTAGACCCAAATTTGCAGAATATCCCTGTCAGAACGGAGATGGGGCGATTAATTCGAGATGGATTTATTGCGGATGCTGGTTCAACTTTAGTTAGTGCCGATTACTCCCAATTTGAACTTCGTCTTGCCGCCGTACTTGCAGATGACACGGATATGATAGAAGCGTTTAATAGCGACATTGATATTCATATTTTGACCGCGAGCCAAGTGTTTGGTGTAGCACTTGAAGATGTCACCAAAGAGATGCGGTACGCAGCTAAAGCTGTGAATTTTGGGATATTGTATGGTCAAACTCCACATGGTTTAGCAGCCGGTACGGGCATGAGCTTTGGTGAAGCAAAAGATTTTATCGATCGATATTTTGCCCAACGCGCACCACTTCTCAACTATATTGAAAGAACCAAGCATCAAGCAATCTCCGATGGCTATGTAGAAACTTTCTATGGTCGGAGAAGACTTACTCCAGATGTTAAATCTTCGAACTATGCTGTTAGGGAAGCGGCGTTCAGACAGGCGATAAATATGCCGATTCAGGGTACTGAAGCAGATCTGATGAAGATGGCTATGATTGAACTTGAGATCGAGCTAAAGAAGTGGCCTACTGAAAATAAGCCAAGGCAAGTATTGCAGGTGCATGACTCAATTTTGGTCGAGTGTCAAACTGCGGATGCTCAAGTTGTTGGTGATATGATGTGCGAAATTATGGAAAAGATTGCGCCTGATTTGCCCATAAAACTGAAAGTTGACATTCACATCGGTCAGAAGTGGGGAGAATTATAGCCCTTATGGTCGCCTAACAGATCAGAAGGGCTTGCGTTAACTTCTTAAGTATGGTATAATCATAAGGTTAATAATTAAGGAGTTAACAAGAGGTGAGATTCTTCTTTGGTTTTTTGGCTTTCATAGCTGCCATTGTTGTGGTGGTATTGGTTGTTATTGGCCTAGTAAAAACTGTCAACTCTGGTAACTCCAAAATAAATATCTCCCAAACTATAAATTTACTCGATGATTCATCAATTGATAGCGTTGCTAGATATACGGTAACTAGTCCGATTGTAGCCAATGAGAATTACCGTGAAACGCGCTTAACGGTTAGCAAAAACAGCAGAACCTTAGAGGTCCTTCATGGCTATGATAAGGCGGTAGAAAAGTCTACTACTCTTGGGAATACTACTTCGGCATACAAGGCGTTCTTAGGCGCACTTTCAGCCGCACAGTTTAGCGCAAAAAGGGACGGTGTTGAGGGAAATCCTATGTCGGTATGCGTAACTGGCAACCATTTTCTATATGAACTCCAATTAGGCAATGAAAAAAAGGTTGATACCTGGACTACAACTTGTTCTCTTAGTTCGGGCACATTTGGTGGCAATGTAGATGGTGTTTCTCAACTATTCAGAGACCAATTTCCTGACTATACAAACCTGTCGAAGACTTCTGATGGCACGTATAACCTAGCGCCACTTTAAGGTCTATTGGTATGTACGGCGAAGGCTACGGCTTAAACAATTATGATGAAACTCCTGCAGAGGAGCCTTTTGATTATCTAGCTGAAGCAGAAAAGCGTCGCAAACTCAGAGAAGAAAAAGAAATTGCCGATAAGTTGGCGAAAAAAGAAGCTGATACCCAGAAAAAGAAAGACAAAGAAGCCAAGGAGCTAAAGGCCAAACAGCAAAAACTTGAGAAGAAGTCAGATGAAGCCAAAGACGATATTAAAGATGCAAAGAAAGATCTGAGTGAAATTAAGGAAGCTGCAGAAAAAAGTCTCCAAAAACCCAAAGAAGATCCTGAAATGACTGTATCTTCTGGGAGCGAATATGTAGCTGATCTGCAAGAGGGCGAAGGAGCGACGCTTAAATTTATTCATGATGCCGAAGATGCACAGAAGGCTATCGAAGCCACTGAGGAGTCGGTCGTAGAGGCAGAAGAAGTATCTGAGCAAGTATCTGCTCTAGAATCAGCCAGGCAAGCCCTTGAAGAGATACATTCAGGGGACCTAGTTGATCTGCCTCAGAACGACGAAACTGGCCCAATCTATGATATTGGTGTAGCAGCAACGGAACTAAGCGATCGAGTTCACGATGCATGGGATGATGCCGAAAACGGTGTGGGCGCAGAAGGTGAGAATTTGCCGATGCCACAAGTTGATACAGACAGCGGTAGTTCAGACTACTCTGGCTTTAGCCGACAAACAAGATTAAATAGGCCACCTCAGACTTATGAGAATTATGGACAAAGAAAAAATGTAAAAACCGAAGTGTCAAAAAGAAGTGCGGCCTTTTTAGGTGGATTATTTGTAGGTCGAAGTAGGCTGCCAAAGATAAAAAAGAACATGGAAAGAACCAAGCAGATTCTAGACAGTGAAACAAAAGGCATGAAACAGGAGATAGATTCACTACGGGCTAGATTGTCTCAGACCAAGGAATATTCAAATTCATCTAAGTCTGATAATCTCGTTGCCGTACCTCAAACCACTGCAGTAGAAACAGCGAGTCTGAAGCCAAGCCCAGAGATACATGATTCACCAGCGAGCGTTATACCTAAGTGGATATTGCAACTAGAGAAGGATCTGAAATCCGGCAAAATTCCAGAATTAAAAAAATGGCAAATAGATATTCTAAAGATTCAGCATCCTGATTTATTTAAAAAATATGAGAAGTTAGATAAATCCGCCAGAGAAGCTATAAAACATAGCTCCAAAGAATCATTAAGCAAAAGAAATAACCCAGACACGCTTCCAGATGTTTCCATTAAGGATGACAAATTGCCTTCAATTCAGAGTCTCCCACCTTACATGCAACCTCTGCCAAACCTATCAACTAGCGTACCTGACTTTAACTATGCAAGCTCATCAGCGCAGTCAACCTCTATAGTTGCAAATGTCTATTTGATGGCAGTCTTAGTAGGCGGGATGTTGTTTGGTGCTTTGCTAATTTTGATATTTGGTTTCTAATTTGAAATTTGGCAATCTTGTGGTATTTTAGATGCTATATGATGAAACACGATTACACACAGGGCTTTCTATCTTTAGGTGTGTTTAAAAAGTTTTTTAGTTTATCTCGTTAATTTTTTTTGGAACTCGAGAGATCTAAATAGCATCTCTTAAATTCTATTAATTTAATATATAAATAAGGTTTTAAAATGAAAAAAATACTTTTTGAAGATCTCGAGATCTTGAATATTCGCGTTCAGGAGTTAGAGAGGGAGCTCTTCTCTTTGGGGGAGGAGTTTGCGGTTGCAGTAGAGCAATCTAGCGAAACGTGGCACGACAATGCTCCTTTTGATGTAGTTAGAGAAAAGCAAACAAGAATTAATATGGAGCTTGTAAAGCTAAGGACTATTAGGCGTGAGTCTACTAAATTACATCATAAAAAAAAGGAAAAAATTGATGTTGGTTCAAAGATAATTCTGCACGGCAAGAATGAGTTAAGGCTAATGGTCGGAGGATTTTGGGTCGGCAGGGAATCTGCAGACGGATATAGGCTAATCTCTAGTGAATCGCCCGTCGCAAAGACTCTTTTAGGTAAAAAAACCAATGATCATGTTGAGCTTCCATCAGGTGAATTCTGGATAGCGAGTATAGAATAGTTGGGCAAGATATGTGATGTTCGTAGTTTTTTAGTTAAACTATGTATATGCTTATCGTTTGGGACTATTATGGTGTCGTTGAACAGGACTATTACTGGGGCCTATCTAATCAACTAATCAAGAAAACTGAAGACCAAGAGACGATTGACGCCTTGCATAATGATTTAAATTTAGGCGGGATTTCATGGCATGAATATTGCGCAAGGATTGCGGCAGACTTGGGCCAAAAAATTAGTGAAGTTGAGGGTAAGTTCAAGAAGCATAACATCAACAAGCAAACCATCATGGCTATTCAATCACTCAAAGATCATCGTCATGTGTTGCTGTCTAATGCCTCAGGTCCGTATCTATCAGATGTTATGAAATCACTCGGCATTGATAGTCTGTTTGACGAGATCTTTATAAGCTCCGAAATAGGCTATATTAAGCCCGATCACAGAGCTTTTTTGCACGTTCTGGCTGCAACAAAATCGCCAGCTGGTGATTCTGTCATGGTAGACAATTCACCGCGCAATATTGTAGCCGCCAAGGAAGTAGGAATGCAGGGTATTTTATTTGAGGAGCATAAGAATATACTCCATCAGATTTGCGATCTCGTCGGGTAAGATATACTTCTAATCTAAATTTGAATCTATTCTAATACGAATGTCTTTTGTGGGGGCAGAATATGCAACCAGGGCGGGCAACATTGTTCTTAAATGATATGCTAACTTTCCGTTGCCTACTGAAATTGTAAGGTGGTTAGGGTAGTCGGAAATTGAAAATTTTGCGTCTAAGTTCTTTTCAAGAAATGCTTGAATGGCTTTCATATCACTTGGTTGGTCAAGATCTTTAGCTAGCAGTAAGTCCTTAAGTGAGTCCATAAACCAATATTACTTAGTATGTAGTACTTCGTCCATAGCTTGTATACTATGCTCATGCCGGAGTTACCTGAAGTAGAGACAGTTAGGTTGGGTCTTAGCCGACTAATAATCGGAAAAACTGTATCAAGTGTTGAGCATGATTGGCCAAAGAGTTTTCCTAATGCCAAAGAAGATGTTGATCAATTTTTGATAGGCTCTAAAATAGTCGATATTCGCCGAAGGGCAAAGGTTTTAATTCTAGAACTTTCAAGTAATTACAGCCTTGTAGTCCATCTAAAAATGACCGGCCAATTAGTCTATCGAGGAACAGAAAATTTTGGTGCTGGCCACCCCAACGACTCTCTGATCGGAAAATTACCGGATAAATCTACAAGAGTCATCTTTGAATTCAGTGATAAAACGCACCTGTTTTTTAATGATCAACGTAAGTTTGGCTGGGTAAGGATGATCCCAACACCTGAAGTTGCAAACATCGACTTCATGAAAAAGGTGGGCCCTGAGCCACTAGAAAAAGATTTTACATTTAGAGTTTTTGAGTCTCGTTTGAAGCGACGAAAGAATAGCACCATCAAAGCAGCTTTGCTTGATCAAACAGTTCTTGCCGGTATTGGCAATATCTACGCCGATGAATCACTTTGGGGTGCTAAAATCCATCCTGCCACAAAAGTAGCTGATGTTTCTGTAAGTAAGCTAAGGAAACTCCACCAAGAAATAATATATGTACTTAATTTGAGTCTTGAAAAAGGTGGATCTACTGACAGAAACTATGTCAATGCGGAGGGTAAAAAGGGAAGTTATATAGATTTCGCCAGAGTTTTTAGGAAAGAAAATCTACCCTGTTATCGTTGTGGCACTGTAATAATTAAAACTCGAGTTGCGGGTCGAGGCACTCATCTTTGCCCTAAATGTCAAAAACTTTAAGATTATTTTTGGCGTAAGCTCAATAATATTTGTACTATAGTTGTTAGATGATTGAACTTTTGTGTGGTCAAAATGAATTTGCAATAGCCCATGCTGTCAATGAAAGGACAGCGGCTTATTTAAAGGCTAATGATTCAATTGGACTTGAGCGAATAAATTGTGACGAGGCCGACACTCCGACTATCCGAAGTGCGATACTACAGCTTCCTTTCTTGGTGGAATCGAAGCTCGTATTTCTAAAAAATGTATTCAACTCCAAAGTAACTCAAGATCTAATATTAGCTCTGTTAGATGCAATTCCTGAAAGCATTCATTGCGTGATTGTTGATTCTAAGGCAGACAAGAGAACTAGGCTATACAAGGAACTTCAAAATAGAAAATCTATAACTGAATTTAGAAACCTGCAAAGTTCAGAACTAACCAGGTGGGCTCAAGAATATTCCCAAAGTTTAAAATGCGAAATCCAACTCGCTGATGTAGAGTACCTAATCGAAAGGGTAGGTGAAGATCAAAACATTATTTCAAATGAACTCAGAAAGCTTTCGGTTTTTGGCAATATTGATAGACAATTAATCGACACACATACCGAACAGGCATTGAAGGGAACGGTTTTTGAACTTCTTGACTATACCTTTTCCGGACAAATAGATATGGCGCTAAAGTTGTACTCTGATCTCATCGCAAATAAGGTTGAGCCACTTGAAATATTAGGACTAATAGCATGGCAAATTCACGTATTCTCATTAGTAAAATTTTCTGGACTAGACAATGCACAAGAAATCGCTAAGTTGACCGGGTTGCATTCGTTTGTAGTAGGAAAATCGCTAAAAGTAACCAAGAAAATGTCTAAAAAGACATTACAGGAAATTGTTAACCTTGCGCTGGATGCAGATTTAAAAATAAAAACTACGCAAGTAGAACCATCAGATGTAGTGAAAGTTTTAATTCTAGAGTTTTCGAGTATCTAGTTCCCGGACGAAAATGAATGAGTATCTACTTCTTAGTTGAGCTTTTTTTTGCAGCCGGTTTTTTGGTGGCTGGCTTCTTGCTTACAGCTTTTGGGGCAGTTTTCTTAGCTGCTGGCTTTGCAGCTACTTTTGTAGCTTTTACGGTTGGCTTTGCCCCTGAATTCTTTGCGGCAACTGCAATTTGGCTCTTTTTTCGTGCTGCCTTATTCTTGTGAATTACACCTTTTTTGACTGCTTGGTCTAGGGCGCTATTGACCTTAACCTGAGCATCCGAAACACCTTTGCCACTACTGATAGATGCTAGGAAAGCCTTCATAGAATTTCGAAGGTTTAACCTAGTAACTTTGTTGCGATCATTAGCTTTTGCGGCTACGCGTACTCGTTTTTTGGCTGATTTGATAATCGGCATGAATATTCCTTATTGTATTAATAGAGTTATTTTAGACAAACGGTATTTTACAACAGATCAATTAAGAAGTAAAGACCGTGTCAATGGGGATTCATATATAAATACTGGACTTTTCTTCGTGCTTATGGTATTTTCAAATATAAAGAATAGATAAAACAAACAAATAGAAAATGGATAACCAAAACCCTCCACAAAAAGAGCAATCACCGAAGCAGCAGGTAACTGATGCTCTCAAGAATGCAAATAATGTGTTAGTTACTATTAGCCGTGATCCAAGTGTTGATCAGCTAGCAGCATGTATCGGTTTGACTCTGATGCTAAACAAGCTCGATAAACATGCCACTGCTGTCTTTAGCGGGGCAATACCATCTACTCTAGAGTTTCTACAGCCCGAAAAAACAATTGAGACGAATACCGATTCTTTGAGAGATTTCATAATTTCTCTAGACAAGGCTAAGGCAGATAAACTCAGGTATAAAGTCGAAGATAATGTAGTGAGGATCTATATCACTCCGTATCGTACCTCCATTTCTTCAAACGACCTTGAGTTTACTCAAGGGAACTTCAATGTTGATGTTGTGATGGCACTTGGGATTGAGAACAAAGATGACCTCGATAGCGCCATTATTGAACATGGTCAGATTTTGCATGACGCTACGGTTATAGATCTTTCATTTGGCGATAATAAACAAGCAGAGATTGGAGCTATTAACTGGCACGATCAGTCAGCCAGTTCACTATCTGAAATGTTGGTCAGTATCTCAGAATCATTCCAAAGTGGCCTGCTAGATTCACAGATGGCCACAGCATTCTTAACGGGTATTGTCGCCGAAACTGACAGATTCAGCAATGATAAAACTTCGCCAAAAGTAATGACGATGAGTGCACAATTAATGGCGGCAGGAGCCAACCAACAACTTATAGCCAACCAGTTAGCTATTCAACCGGAGCCAACTCCAGTTGCGACTACTTCAGATGAGACACAAGTAGAAGCACCGCAGTCGGATTCGTCGAATGATGGTGAGCTTGTAATAGAGAGAGAAGAGACAGAAGAAGCACCATTGCCAGCGCCTGTTGAAGACGCCCCAGCGCCACTTCCAGCCCCTGCACCCGCTGATCCAAGTGAAACGAGTGTCTCTCACGAAGATAGCACTGCCGAGATGGTAAGCCCTGAAGCAGCTGCTGATCTTCTTGGTACTAGCAGTGTTGACGTAACCGACAAATCAGAACACCCCACAGAGGAAAAGGTGGAGCCGTCAGAGATAGAAATTGATGAGCACGGCAATATGGTTGATATAACCGCCCAAGAAGAAGAGAAGGCCTATGCGCACAAGCAGAAAGTTATCCAGCCGCTGAATGTTGAGCCCCCAAAGCCAAAAACTGATCTAAGTAGCTATTCTTTTGATGATCAAAAAGCCAATACTGACCAACAGCCACAATCAACCGAAGAAAACGCGATCATACCCGAAACTATGGGTGATCAACCAACACCAGAGCAGACGCTTGCGGATTTAGAAAAAGCCGTCGATAGTCCTCATCTTGCACAGCAAGAAGCGGCCCGAGAAGAAATTGCCGGTGTAATTGAAGAAGCTGAAGCACCTAAACTTGATCTTCCTGCAGAAATGCCAGCCACAGACCAAGACCAGCAAAGCCAAATACCACCAGCTCCATCAGTTCCGCCCCCTATGGCCGTCCCACCTTATATGCAACCTCAGGGTGACGATGAACTCAATTTGCCTAGCCCACAGTAGTTTTGGAATATATACCCAAAATAGGTAATATCTTTTTATGGAAGTGATAGATGGGATATTGCTAGTTGACAAACCAAAAGGCTGGACTAGTTTTGATGTTGTTGCGAAAGTGCGCAATATATTACGGTCCGAATACCGAAAGACCGACCCAAGCATTAAAAATGTCAAAGTAGGCCATACTGGGACTCTCGACCCTTCAGCAACAGGCTTGCTTGTTCTATGTATCGGCAAGGCTACTAAGCTAGTCCCACAGTTGATAAAACATGATAAAACGTATGAAGTAGAGATGACACTTGGCGCTTCGAGCTCGACTGGTGATCAAGAAGGAGAGATCAAATATGAGTCCAACCCAAAAATTCCTTCCGAAGAAGATTTATTGGGTATATTGAACAGCTTTGTCGGTGAACAATGGCAGGTTCCACCGGCGTATTCAGCTATCAAAATCGGTGGTAAACGTGCCTATGAACTCGCACGATCAGGCAGGGAGATCAAACTTGAGCCTAGAAAATGTGTGGTATATAAAATTAAACTTGATTCGTATTCCTACCCGAAAGCTAAATTTACCTGTGAAGTATCAAGCGGTACCTACATTAGATCCTTGGTCAAAGATATCGGCAAAAAACTCGGTACTCCAGCATATATGAGTGAGCTACGAAGAACATCGATAGATAATCTTCAACTATCGTACGCTTCCGATCTGGAAGACATTAATTACGAAAAAATAAAACTATCCATTAACCAGAAATAGAGTTGATTTATCAGTAGTCATCTGTTATAATTCACTTCAACGCCATCAATCTCGTATAACAAATTACAGAAAGGTAATACGAATTCATGATAACTGCAGATAAGAAGCAGGCATTGATCAAAGAAGCTGCTCGCAGCAAAGAAGATACTGGTTCACCAGAGGTACAAATTACAATTTTGACATCAAGGATCAAAGAGGTCACTGAACATCTTCGAACCAGAAAGAAAGATTTCATGGCTCGACGTGGTTTACTACAAATGGTAGGCAAGCGCCGACGACTTTTGAAATATCTTGCTCAGGAAAATCCTGAAAGCTATCTTAAGCTAGTAGACAAGCTCGGTATTAGGGTTAAATAGCCTTATTGAGTAGTCTAGCTCCTTCCGCAATGCAAAAAAAATCAGAAGCGGGAGAAAGGAGCTAGGCAAACGCGATAAGGAAAGCGACCAAAAAGTAATTTGAATGGGTCGCAGTAGAAACTCGCGAGGGTAATATTATAAGGATGCATCTTGGGGCTGGCATTTGGTATCTATGATTAGATATTTGTTGCTAGAACCTAGGTGCAGGTAAGGAAAGGATAGAAGTGAGTACAATTCACCCTTTTGGAAAAGAAATAGTAACTGTAAAAGGTCAATTCGGTGGTCGAGAACTGACCCTGGAGTATGGTCGATACGGCTTTTTGAGCAATATGGTCAAAGCTCAGATCGGTGATACGGTTGTTATGGGTATCGCCACAGTCAATAAAAAACCGGCAGAAGGCTTGGATTTTTTCCCGTTAACTGTTGAGTACGAAGAAAGATTCTATGCAAGTGGACGAATCAGCGGATCAAGGTTTATCAAGCGTGAGACGCGCCCAGGTGACGATGCTATTTTAGCTGGTCGCTTGATCGACAGACCAATAAGACCGCTTTTCCCGAAAGGCTACAGAAACGAAACTCAGGCAGTAGCCCTTGTTTTGAGTTTGGACCCAGAAATTCGTAGCGACATTGTGGCAATGATTGCCGTTAGTGCGGCTTTAATGATCAGTGGTTCACCATTCTCTGGACCAGTTGCTGGTGTACGAATGGGCATGGATGCTGACGGAAAGCTTGTAGTAAATCCAACTGTCACAGAGCTAAACGACAGTAAGCTAGATCTCGTGGTTGCTGGTACAAAAGATGCCATCATGATGGTTGAAGCAGGCGCAAAGCAAGTCAGTGAAGAGGTCATGCTGAAGGCTATCGAAACCGCTCACAGCGAAATGCAACCTGCAATCAAATTGCAGGAAGAACTGGTTGCTAAGGTTGGCGTTAAGCCATTTGAATTCGAGCTTGCTTTGCCAAATGAAGAAGTTCAAGCAAACGTTGATAAGCTTCTTAAAGACAAGCTTGGGACAAAGAACAGAGGTAATAAGATTGAACGTGATGCCTACACGGACGAACTTAAGGCTCTCGTGGAAGAAACTTTTGCAGCAAAAATGAGCGAAGAAGAATGGGAAGAAATCCGTGGCGAATACATGGAAGCAACCCAAAAAGCCATCGACTATGACATCCGCCGAATGATCTTGGAAGAAGACATTCGCCCTGATGGCCGAAAACTTGAAGAAATCCGTGCACTTTCCAGCGAAGTTGGAGTATTGCCTAGAACTCACGGTTCAAGCATCTTCACTCGTGGCACGACTCAAGCTCTGAACATCACAACTCTTGCGCCAATGAGCTATGCGCAATTAATCGACGACATGAGTGGCGAGCGCGAAAAACGATTTATGCATCACTACAACATGCCAGGCTACACAACTGGCGAAGTGAAAAGACTTGGTGGTACAGGCAGGCGTGAAACAGGTCATTCCGCACTAGCAGAACGTGCAATTTTGGCGGTCATCCCTGATGAAGTTACATTCCCGTATGCAATTCGCTGCGTCACTGAAATCATGACAAGCAACGGCTCAACCTCCATGGCGGCAACTTGCTCAACGTGTTTGAGTCTGATGGATGCCGGTGTGCCAATTTTGGCTCCAGTTAGTGGTATCGCAATGGGCTTAGTGACTGACGGCAAAGGTGGCTACAAGATTTTGAGTGATATCCAGGGCGCAGAGGATTTTGCAGGTGATATGGACTTCAAAGTTGCCGGAACCGCCGAAGGAATCACAGCTCTTCAGATGGATATCAAGGTAAAGGGCATCACCGTAGAAATTATGGGCAAAGCCCTAACTCAAGCCAAAGTGGGCAGGGCTACAATTCTTGGTTCAATGCTTAAGACCTTGCCTAAATATCGGGAAGAGCTTAGTGAATATGCGCCACGTGTTGAATCTATCGAAATCGACCCCGAAAAGATAGGTATGGTGATCGGCAAGGGTGGCGAAACTATCCAGAACATCGTCAAAGAGACCGGTGCGGAAATCGACATCAAAGACGATGGCAAGATTTTCTTGGCTAGCCCAAGTAAAGATTCGATTGAGGCGGCAAAGAAATGGATCAGCGAGATCGTAGCCGAGCCAGAAGTTGGCAAAGTCTACGAAAATGCCAAAGTCGTTAGCGTCTTAGACTTTGGTGCATTCGTTGAATTTATGCCGGGTCATGAAGGATTGGTGCATGTTAGCGAAATGGCTGAGGAACGAGTAGAAAAGCCTTCTGATTTAGTTAAGGTTGGCGATATTGTGAAGGTAAAACTAGTTGCCGTTGATGACAAAGGACGTAATAACCTAAGCATGAAGAAGGCTTAAATATTTAGACTATGACCAAGCAGCAGCTTCTTGACCAGATCAAGGCAGATATTATTAGAAACAATGTCTGCCCGAATCTGGCTGAGCAAGCGACTCAGCTAGTTTTTGGTGACGGGGCACCAGATGCCGATATCGTATTTATCGGTGAGGCACCCGGGCGCCAAGAAGATGAGCAAGGACTTCCGTTCGTTGGAGCAAGTGGAAAGTTTTTAAGTGAAATGCTGGCTAGCATCCACCTAAAAAGAGAGCAGGTATACATCACAAATATTGTGAAATATCGCCCACCTCAGAACCGTGATCCTCTGCCCGAAGAAAAGAAAGAGTTCCTGCCGTACCTTATCAAGCAACTTGAAATTATCAAGCCTAAGCTGGTTGTTACTTTAGGAAGGCACAGTGGAATGCAATTCCTGCCGGATCTACATATCAGCAAAGACCATGGCCAACCCAAGAAGATAAGTATGAAGTATGAAGTTAAAAGTATGAAGAATCAGGGCGCAGGCTCTTCGATACTCCATACTTCAAACTCCATACTAACGGCAGTCATCCTGCCGCTTTATCACCCAGCTGCAGCCCTATACAACGGCAGCCAGCGTCAAGTACTTATGGATGATTTTTCACTCATCCCACAGATTTTAGAAAAATTAAGAAAGTAATAAGAATTAAAGGAAATATTCAATAAAATTATGGATAACAGATCAAATAACAATAAAGGTCAAAAAGGTCGCCAAAGACCAAATGGTGGTCGGAACAATAATTCTCGACCACAAAATCAGCGGTCAAATAACCCTCAATCTAAGCAAATGAGCACATCGCGTGGCGAGGCAATTCGTGCTCAACGCCGAAACTCAGAAATGGCAACAAAGCTTGCTAGTGGGCATCTTGACGCCGAGAATAAACCGCTCGAACACCGAGCCAATGTCATTAGTGACGACAAAAATAAACTTCGCGTGACATTCTTGGGCGGTCAAGACGGAATCGGCGAAAAAAATATGCAAGTCGTTGAGTTCGGCGACGATGCACTAATTTTGGACTGCGGCTTCAACCTCGGGTTAGAGTTGCCGGGGGTAAACTATTCCATCCCTGACACTGCCTACCTAGAGCAGATCAAACACAAGATCCGAGGCTATGTGATCAGCCACGGCCACCTTGACCACATCGGCGCTCTTAAGCACATCGTGCCTAAATATCCTGCACCGATTTACGGCTCTAGATATTCAATTGGCGTAATCGAACAAAGCTTTGAAAACGCTGCCGCCGATACTGGGCTAGAGTATAAGCCAAGCACCGTAATTATGAATCTTGATAATCACGAGAAACTAAAGCTTGGTGTGTTTTTCATCGAATTGGTTCGCATCACGCACTCTATCCCTGAAAGCAACTGTATCGTCGTAGATACACCAGTTGGTAAGATTATCAACACCGGTGACTTCCGTCTAGACCCAGAGCCACTTGACGCTATGCCGAGCGATATCGATCGGCTCAAGCAACTCGGTGATGAAGGTGTCCTACTGCTAATGAGTGAAAGTACCTATTCAAATGTTGAAGGTCGTACTCTTACCGAGCACACCCTCCAACAAAACTTCCATGATGTCATCAACAATGCTTCGGGTCGTGTTTTTGTAGCGATTTTTAGCTCCAACATGAACCGAGTTCAAATGATCGTGAATGCGGCCGTAGCAGCAGGGCGAAGAGTTGCGCTTGATGGTCGTTCTATGATGAGCTATGCCGAGATTGCCGTTCGCCAAGGCCTACTCAAGATCCCCAAAGGTTTCGTTTTGCCTATGCGCGAGATGCCTAATATCCCTGACAATCAAGTTTTAGTCATCCTAACGGGTGGTCAGGGTGAGCCGGGTTCAGCACTCCAACGCATGAGCATTGGCGAACACAAACACATCAAGATTAAAGAAGGTGACACAGTAGTTGTAAGTTCTAACCCAATCCCGGGCAACGAGTTGAGTTATCAGCAAATTGGTAATGACATAGTGCGACTTGGCGCGTTTTATTACAGCAATAAAGACCATGATGTTTACAATACTGGCCTTCTGCACGTTGGTGGTCACGGCTACCGAGGCGAGCATCGCGATATGATTCGCTACATAAAACCAAAGTTTATGATCCCAATCTATGCTGGTCCACACAACCGCAAATTGCACTTCGACCTAGCGATTGAAGAGGGCATCCCTCGCAACAATACATTTATGGCTGAAAACGGAGACAGCTTCCATCTGACTCAAGAAAAATGTGAATACATTGGCCAAGTTCCACATGGTAGTGTTCTAGTCGACCAGTCAGGCAACCCAGTAAGCAACGTTGTAGTTAAAGACCGTATTATGCTTAGCGAGTCCGGGCTTGTGGCGGTTATTTTGACAGTCGACCGAAAGAGCGGTCAGCTATTGACCAGCCCAGATATCGTTACGCGTGGCTTTATCTATATCCGAGATAACGAAGAGCTAATGACTCGCTTCCGCGCCGAACTACGCAGAGCCGTCTTGCAACGTTTCAAGCGAATTGACCTTGATCGTTTCAAAGCCGAAATCAAAGATCATGTTACGCATTTTCTCTATGATGAAACTGGACGGACACCAATTGTAATCCCGGTTGTAAATGTCGTTGGTGGTAAAACCGAACAGCAGAACGCCCAGAATGGGAATGGCAAACAAGTTGCAAAAAGCGAAGAAGAACAAAAAGCTGATCAACAGAAGCGTTTCCAGGAGATGCGGGCTAAGCTTCTTGGTGCCGACCAGCCCGATTAACTATTCGTTTTAGAACGTGCCACTATCTTCGGCACGCTACGTCGTTGATGTGCTCATTTCTCTCCCTCAACGTACCTTTAAGTACGCCTCGGTCGATAAACGTACACAGCGCCTAGTAGCGTATCCAAATATAGTGGCACTTAACGGTGTTAAGAAAAGGTCGGTTTGCTAATATACGTCGCCTTGCACTCCAGCATTCCTAGAGCAAACTTAACGGCAGTACGCATCGGTCGATAAACGTACACGGCACCTAGTAGCGTATCCAAATATAGCGGCACTTTTCAGTGGAATTAAGCATGAGCATATCTAGACAACCGCTGTAAAATGTGCTACAATAATACTACTTACGCCTATTTCCTTTAAGGTGTAAAATAAACAGGTATTAATCATGGCAAAAAAACGACGCGGGCGACCGCCAAAAAGTAAGAAGGGTAGCGACGAGCCAAAAAAGGTTTCGCCATTTTGGAAGCAGGTTTATGCATTCCTTCTAATTGTCTTAGCAATATTTCTCATGCTCGGTGGATTAGGAACAGGCGGAGCTTTCCCACAATGGTTCTTCGAAAAAGCCAGCTGGCTTGTCGGTATGGCTGCGTACTTTTTGCCGTTTACTCTCGGTTATATCGCAATTATGAAATTTCGCACAGAAGGCAATACCGTTCCTTTCGGGAAATTAATTAGTTCGTTGATGACACCAGCTCTCCTCGCCGGAATCTTGCACATTTTTGTTGATCGCTCAGAAGCATCTCAAGCGGCTGCTGAGGGTCTGTATGGAGGCCAGATCGGTCACTTTATTTCGTCTTTGCTCCTAGGTTTTTTGGATAGCACTACGGGCTTTGTTTTGTTGATAGTTCTAATGTTCGTTTCATTGCTGTTCTCATTTAGCGTCACTCCGAAAAAGTTTTTTGTTTGGCTTTTCAACGTGATAAAGAAATTATTCAAGAAGAAGGAAGAAGAAAACGAAGATCTAGCTGCGCTAAAGCACAAAGCTCATGCGTTGGCTGTCAATGAAGCTGTGCCTATTATCCATCACAAAAAAGGTGAATCGGGCGAGCAGGAGCAAACCAAGGAAGAATTAACCATTCGCCATGGCTCTTTAAAAAATACAGCTAAAGAGCTAACAATTCATGAAAGCCACGAAGCATTAACTATTGCCGACGATCCAAATTGGAAGTTGCCGGGCATGGATTTGCTAAACCAAAAGCAAGACAAAGCTGATGCTGGTGATGTGCAGGGGAATGCCGACATAATTCAACAAACTTTAGCTCATTTCAATATAGAAGTAGAGATGGAGGGGGCAAATGTTGGGCCGAGAGTTACACAATTCACTTTGAAGCCACCAACGGGTGTTAGGCTGACAAAAATTACTGCTCTAGAAAGTAATATCGCACTTGACCTAGGTGCCCAAAGCCTTAGAATCGAAGCACCCATTCCTGGTAAAAAAGCTGTTGGAATTGAAGTGCCAAATATACGGCCTGCACTTGTTCGAGCTTCTAGTGTTTTGATGAGTCGTGATTGGCGAGATAATAAGGATCCTATTGGTTTTGCTATCGGCAAAGACATTGCTGGGACGGCAGTTGTGGGTAACCTCTCTAAGATGCCCCATCTACTTATTGCTGGTCAAACAGGTTCTGGTAAGTCCGCAATGATGAACACTTTGTTAACTAGTTTAGTCTACAAAAATAGCCCTAGCCAACTAAAATTAATTCTTGTCGACCCAAAACAAGTTGAGTTCACTCCTTATAATGATATTCCTCATTTGTTGACTCCAGTTATTACTGAGCCAGAAAAATGTATCTCTGCTTTGAAGTGGGCGGTAGCTGAAATGGAGCGTCGATTGAGAACTTTTGCAGAGGTTGGTAAGCGCAATATTGCCGAATATAACCTTATAACTCAAGATGAAAAAATGCCATATATTGTGATAGTAATCGACGAGCTTGCCGATCTTATGATGATGGCTGCTCGTGATGTAGAAGCCTTGATAGTACGCATTGCCCAAAAAGCGCGCGCTGCCGGGATTCACTTAGTTCTAGCAACTCAGCGGCCATCGGTTGACGTTATTACCGGTCTGATTAAGGCCAATATCCCAGCTCGAATAGCATTCACGGTTGCTAGCCAGGTGGACTCTCGAACTATCATTGATGGGCAGGGTGCTGAAAAACTTCTAGGAATGGGAGACATGCTCTATGTCACAAGCGAAATGCCTAAGCCGATTCGTGTCCAGGGTGCCTTTATTTCAGATGATGAAACAGGAAAAGTATGTGATTTCTTGCGTGATCAAAGACCGCCACAATATGACGACGAAGTTGTTAGCCAGCCAGTGCAATTTAACGGCAAGGGTGGTCTTGTTGTCGATGGTGGACATGACAGGGCGGGCTTGGATGCAGATGAAGACATGTTCCGTGACGCAGTACGCTGCGTAATTGAAGGTGGTAAGGCATCGACGAGCTATCTTCAGCGTAGACTCCGAATCGGCTACTCACGTGCTGCCAGAATTATCGAAGAGATGGAGGAGCGTGGGATCGTTGGTCCGGCAGACGGCTCAAAACCAAGAGACGTATTGGTCTCGAGTATGGATGATGTGTTCGGTGGCTCTGATTCGACTGGCGAAGTCTACGACGACATGCCAGATGAGGCGTAGCAAGCAATGACTCATGAATCTAAGCCTCTGGGTGGGGATGATGAGGCTGCAGAAATAAGTATTGTTTCAAAGTATTTGCCCAACTTAGGAGCTGACCAAGTACCTTTAAGTTACGAACAGGCCAGGGCTATGATGAGTATGCTGTGTTTCACTAATGCAGTTCGAAAGGCTGATGAAATGAGACAGCATCTTGATGAATTCCAGGACTCACTGGCAAATCAAGGTGCTCACAGTAATATATTAGAAGATATTGAGGATATTGTAGAAGGCCCGGAGTGGCATATCGAGACATTTTCCCCGGGATTCGTTATTAGTGGGGTGGGAGATGGTGATGAACTGCAGATTTTAGAGATTAACAACATCGTTAAGAATGAAGGCACAGTGGGTGTATGGCTCTATATGCACCCTAAAGAAGAAACCGAAGATGTATTAGAGAAAATGTATATGGTGCTGTTAGTCCCTGAAATGCCATCGCTAATCCTTACAAAAAGCGGCCTAGATAGTATCCAGCATTCTCAAGTTGGAGATTTTAATGTTCCTGAAGCTATAGCTTACTATCATTCCCAGGTTGGTACTTCTTCTGGAGTTGATATGCTCACGCCTCAGCAGATGTCTGAAATACACGATGCGCTTGATGAACTTGAAATTGACATGACTAGCTATTCATAGTGGGGCGAACCAAAAACAACCGATGATTAGTATCGTATAAATGCAAAAAGCCCCGGAGCGAAAGCTCAACGGGGCTTATTGGTGTATTAGAGAAGTTGATTGTGTGCTAGGTGGCCCGGGGTTTCCCCCGGGCACCCGGCACAGACACGGGCGGCGGATCCCGCCCTGTGCATTTCTCCCGGGGGCGGGACCCGGGAGATGTATTCTTCATGCATTACTGCACGAAGAGAAGGTGCCAGCAGGGTTGAGCTGAGGTTCTAACCTCTTCTAGGAGGCAGGAGGCGAATCTCACCCTGCTGGCATGAGCTCGTAGCTTTGAAGGCCACAAGCAGAAGCGGTGGTCCCCCTCTGAAGTTGCCTTCGGAGGGGGTGGATGCATTGAGACAGTTTCGGACCCACCTCTCACCACAAGCATCCTTACCGACTCTCGCCGGCTATCGTCGTATGTCACCTGATCCACCTCGCGAGCCGTGCCCAGGGTGTGTTTACGACGCGTTCAGTAGTTGTCTTTGACCACATTCTATGGCGGAAGATAACTACTGAACGTTATGTATTCAACTTCTTGTTAACACCTCATCCAACTTCTAGGGAGCTTGCGCTCAACCTTGAATGGAATATGCAGATTTTACACTAAATGAGCCATGTTTGCAAATATGTCTTGACAACAGGGGTGATATGCTCTAAAATAATCTAATCAATAACTCGGCTTTGGGCAAATGACCCTTGGCTATTAACCAGAGAGGAATACTCTAAATGAAAAGTACCTACGAATTAGCGGTGCTATATCACCCTGATCTTGAAATAGATCTAGAAAAATCTGAAGCAAAAGTAACAAAGGTTATCACCGACAATGGTGGGGTAGTGACCGATACCGAAAACTGGGGCAAACGAAAGACTGCGTATCCGGTCAAGGGTCATGAACACGCTGTGTATGTTTTCTATACTTTTGATGTTGAGTCTACTTCAGTTCAAAAAATTGAAGCTACTTTAAATATTACAGATGAAGTAATTCGCTTCTTGATCGTTAAAGAAGACGAACGTGCTGAAGCAAAAGCAGCAGCTTTCAAAGCAAAGCGCAAAGTCCAGGAAGAAAAGAAAGAAGAGACTGAAGAGGAGGAGAAATAATCATGGCAAAGAAGATCACACGAGCAAGTACCGGTTCAGTATTCTTTGACTATAAAGATGTCAAAACTTTGCAAAGATTTGTAAACCAATATGGTCAAATCGAAGTTCGCAAGCGAACTGGCTTGACTGAAATGCAACAGCGACGCTTAGCAAAAGCAATTAAGCGCGCTCGTCACATCGCACTACTGCCGTTCGTAGCAAACAATTAGTCTACGATTTCATTATCTATAGGGACGACTGGTGTCATCTTTCTCTCAGCTGGTGATTCTGGTGGTGGGTCGCCAGTAGTGTGCCTTGGCCGAACCCTGGTACCCCTCATCATTCGTGACTCAACTGCAGCTCTGTATGCACCGGAACCTGTGTCTGAGCTCGAAACTAACGATTTGAATGACAGCAACCAGCTTGCAGTATCCCTTACTCTGCAAAGTAGACTATCCGCTATTTCGTGACCTGGGCAAATATAATCGTATCTCATTGCTATGGCATCTAATGCTGCAATAGCTCCCCGTTGGTCATTTATATTTGGCATATTTCCCTCAAGCAAACATTTGAGGATCTCTAAATGCATAGGGGGATTCTCCATAGCAAATAAAGCTTCTTGTTTCTCTAATACTTTCTTTTCTCTATCGAGGTCCCTTTGTCTTCGTAGTTTCCTATGATATGGACTTTCTGGTCGATTATCCAAATAACCAGTGGAACTACCAAAATAAGGAGGGATGGGTATCTTTCCTTTGAGCGGATCGATCAGCGTGGACCTTCGATCATTTCGTCTTCTTAGTGCTTCAGCATGATCTTGCTTCCTGTGACGCATTTGTAGTTTGGCATCCAGCATTTTACTAATACTCTCGTAACGTTTTAAAAATATTGAGACTTCTTCGTTGTTGTTCGTATTGCTATTTCTAAATAATTCATACACTGGCTCTAGCGCTCTGAGAACTGCAGCTATCTCATAGCCTACAATTTCTCTAGTATTTGGATGAAGTTCGTGCATAATTAGCTTCATCCTTCGCGAAGGCTTCTCCAACATTAGTTTTTGGTCTAATGGTAGACCCTCTCCATCATTCTTTGGCCCTTTCGAGGCCTCATCAAGAGCTTCATCTTTTACTTCATCGATACCCAGGAGATATAAAATTACTCTTTCTTGGGCAGGAGTTCTATCGAAAGCTTCAGCCTCAATTTGCTCACCACCCAGCCACTCAGGCAACTCTATTATCCCTGTCATCAATTCTGTGGTCATTTGAGGAGAATCCAGCACACCATCTTTCCAGCCTCGGATATTCTTTTCAACTATTTGCTCAGGAATTTTATCATTGGAGTCAGTATCTCCATTTATTATCCCAGGCGCAATAACTGGGCTGGCTTTTGGTTTCTTTATCTCAGGGTTATTATACATATACTAATAATTCTTATTATAGCATAAAAAAGCATAAGAAGCAATATACTTATGTGGAATCATAAAGCCATATTTGCTAAAGTATAAATATCAACAAACCACAAGACATATGTCTTATTAAGGAGGTATTTTATGGCGAGGTCATTTAACCAAGTCATTTTAATGGGTAACTTAACCAGAGATCCTGAGTTGAAGGCGATCCCAAGCGGGCAAAGTGTGTGTCAATTCAGTTTGGCGCTGAACCGCTCATACAAAGATTCATCTGGTGAGTGGAAAGAAGCTACTGACTATGTTGACATAGTTTCTTGGGGGCCGCTTGCAGAACGAGTTGCTCAATATTGCCAAAAAGGAAAACAAGTTTTAGTGAACGGCCGAATTCAGAGCAGGTCATGGGAGCAAGATGGCCAAAAACGAAGCAAGGTTGAAGTTTTGGCTCAAGACGTTACATTCCTAGGTAGCCCAAGTGGCGGAGGTGGAGAAAATAATGATTCTTCGCCGTCAAAAGCACCCTCTAAAGATGTAGTGATTGAAGATATTTCTGACGAACCAATTGATCTATCTGAAATTCCTTTTTAGTAGAATATAGAATAAAGAAGTAAGAATATAGAATGGGAGCAAGAAGTTTTAAAGACTTAAATGTGTGGCGCAAAGCGTACGATCTCACGTTGTCGATTTATAAGGTCACCATGGATTTTCCAGATACAGAGAAGTTTGGTATTACAAATCAACTTAGACGGGCGAGTGTATCTATTTGCTCAAATATTGCAGAGGGTTTTGGAAGAAAAAGTGTTAAAGAAAAAGACCAGTTTTATTCAATCGCACACGGATCTCTCACTGAGGTGGAAAATCAATTACTAATTTGTTTTGGCGTAGGATATTTGTCTAAAGATACTCTTGGAGATTTGATGGGAATATGTACAGAGGTCGAAAAAATGTTGAGTAGATTACAGATAATAAATAAAGAGAAAGGAGAGAAGTAGGATTCTATATTCTAGATTCCTACTTCTATATTCTGCTTATGGCTTTAGGTGTTACAGATCTAAAAAAAGGTATGGTTTTTGCCTACGAAGGCACTCCGTACATTGTTACTGAATATTCACAAAAAGTTATGGGCCGAGGCGGCTCCATTGTGAATGTAAAGACAAAAAGTTTGCTCGACGGGAAGGTGATTGACCGAACCTTCAAGGGTAATGAACAATTTGATTATGTTGATTTAAATTACAAGAACGTTCAATACCTGTATAACGACGGCACTACGTACTTCTTTATGGATAATGATAATTATGAGCAGTTTGAACTTCCAGCTGATGTAATTGGCGACCAGTCAGGTTTCATGAAAGAAGGAGATACGGTCAAAGCTATGATTCTCGATGGTCGATGTGTTTCTGTCGAGCTACCGAAGAATGTTTATCTAAAAGTGATTAGCGCTCCAGATGTAGTCCGCGGTGACACTTCGAGCTCAGTTCTCAAGGATGTTGAGTTAGAGACGGGCATTTCGGTCAAAGCCCCTGCTTTTATCAAAGTCGGAGATGAAATATCGGTCGACACCACAACATGGGAATATAGAGAGCGCAAGAAGTAATATTCATCTTGAGCAAAATGAATGAGTAAAGATTTTAATAAAAACACTGACGTTTATAATCTCAACTTTCCGATGAGGTTGGATCTTTATTTAGTTGAAAAAGGGATTTCGTTTTCTCGTTCGAGAGCGGAAGAATACATCCGTAGTGGTTTTGTGTCGATCAATGGGTTAAAAACCACCAAAGCTGGTCAGTTAGTCCATGAATCCGACAAGGTAAATCTCAGCGACTCAAACCCGTATGTTTCTAGGGCGGCGCTAAAGTTGGTTGGGGCTAATAAAAAGTTCAAGGTTCAATTTGCCGGTAAGACCGTATTGGATGTCGGCTCTAGCACTGGCGGGTTCACTGAATACGCTCTCAAAGCAGGTGCCAAAAAAGTTATCGCTGTTGATGTTGGTACAAACCAAATGCACCCTAAAGTTGCATCAGATAATAGAGTAGAGCTTCATGAAAAAACTGACATTCGAGTTTTCAAGACTAAAGAGAAGATCGATATCGTAGTGTGCGACGTTAGCTTTATCTCTCTACGCTATGTTTTGCCAGACATCCTAAGACTTGTTACCCGAAACTCGCAACTAATACTTATGTGCAAGCCTCAATTTGAAGCGGGTAAGGGCCAGACAAACAAAGGTGTAGTTAAAAACGAATCAATACGAAGAAAAATATTGACCGACTTTGAAACTTGGCTCAAAACACAGGTAGTAGTTCTAGACAAAATAGACTCAGATACTCCTGGAGAAAAGGGTAATGTTGAGCGCTTCTATCTTTGCAAATTCACCAAGTAATTTGTCATTTTAATTTAACATTAGTACTATTACACTATGAGTAAAAATAAAAGTGCATTGATCGTAGTATTTTCTATACTTTTACAAGTATCTTTCTGGGTTATCCCAGGAGTATATCTTTTGAATAAAGCTGATGATAATGGCAAATCGACTCTTGATATGAGCGGAAAAACAACTGAAGTAAACAATGACTGTCTGAGTGCAAAAACTAATCTGCAAAATGTTGGCTATATAGAGTATACGGGGGATCCAAGCGCTATTTGCCCAGAAGTAGTTAGATATTCGATCTTAGATATCGGGAATGGCAAGAATCTAGTGGCGAACATCTCATACAATCTAACTAAATCGCCGCCTACACTCCCTACTTACGATAAAAGTCAACCGAAGAGCGCTAAAGATCTAAAAGTTAATGAAACTGTATTCACTTCTGAATATTTTGACAATAATTGCTGCTTCTTGGGTAATAGTTACTCATATTACAGAATCTACAATTTGGGTTTGAGTAATGGCAAGTATCTCAAGATTGACGCATCTTATTCTGAAACAGGCGGTAATTACATGACAGCATTTTATAAAAACATTGATTCAGAAGTTGATACGGCACTTAGTGAATTGACCATAGAGGGTCTTTAGAAAGATTAATTATGAAAAAAACCAACTATTTACCACTTATAATTGGCGCTGTTGTACTCCAGATCCTAGCCATCGTAATAGCTTCAGTAGTTCTTGTGGCCAGCCTAAACGGATCTCTATCCTTAAAGAAAGAAAACAATAACCAAGCTGATAATTCAAAAAATTCTTCAGATTTATATGACGCTGGATGCGTCACAATGGGGAAGTTAAATAGTAATGCTGGAGTAGACGTCAAATTTACTAGTACTTCAAAACCAGGAAAAACTTGTTCGTTTATAGTGCAGTATGAAGGCTTGGGCGATACGCCAATTGCAGTAGGAGAAGTATTTATAGGTGATTATTCATGGCAAGAAAAAGCCGATTTCATTCCAGATAGTTTAGCGGATGGTTACGAACTAGATATTCTAAATCTAGGGTTGCTAAGAACCGGAAAGGGTGACCCAATGTTGGTTACTGACAAAAAAGAAATACAGCTAGACAGTGGCCGGGCAATCATATTTAGGCACGAATCAAATAGGAGCATCAGCAGAAGTGCATACAGTGCAGTAGTTGAGCCTCCCACTGGATCTACTATAGACGGTCAACCAATGTCATGCTTGTTCATTTGGGGTGTAGATAACCAAACTAATTCAGGCCAAATGGAAAAGCTTGTACGGTCAATCAGCTGGAAGTAGAAGATACTATAGTATCTAAGTTGAATCGAATATCAATGTTGAAAAATTACTTTACAATACCTGTATGAGAAAAATAATATATACATCTTTAATCGTAACTGTCATAGTGGCGATATTCGTGTTTGCTACATTCAAGATATTCAAGGATAAAGGCACAGACAAAAAAGTACTAAGCAGTTCAAGAGAAACTATATATATTGGCATGGGTAGTATGAGTGGTGGTGGGTGTGCATACTCAACAGTAGACTCAAGCGGTAGTACGGCAGCTTCAAGCAATAAATGTATTACCTGGGGGATGTCGGAGGTACTTGATAAAGCCCAACTGCCAAACGACCAACCAAGCTACAGATATTATGCAAAAGTAGATGCTCAAGTTACGCATTATGAAGAAGAACTTACTACGTCTACCGACCCTCCCATTACAAGAACCGAGGAAACTATCGGTATCGATCAAGTTTATAGCGTAGAATATTATCTTCATTCATCTGGAACGTTATAGTTTATTCAAAATATTGCTAAAATAGATCATATGGATGAGCACACACTCGAATCAGCAGATCTTAGCACCTTTTCTATGGAGCGCCTTCAAAAAGAACTTGCAGGCGTACAGATGGGGCTCGAAATGCTATACACAAAAAATAATTCTCTTGATGACCTAGATCTTGAGGATGGTGGCGGTAGCGAAGAAGACCAGGCGGAATTTCAAAAGCTAAATAAATCTGCCCATTCTATAGTGGCAGAAATTAATAAACGCCACGCGCTCGAAGAAATCGGCGAATAGTATACCTAATAGTTGCAGTTTGGCGTTAGTTTTCATGACGAGGGGCATCGATTTTAGAATATCGAAATTAATTTGCTTTTCCGTACGTATAACATTTTGATGTAACCAAGATATTATCTCCAGGCATGCCGAAATATCCTTTCTTGAATAGGCCAATTTTTATGCCGCTTCCACAATCTCCAGAGGCTCCGTAGGATCTGCCGGTGAGTAATTCGGTGTATGTGCCGTTCCTGTCAGAATATTTAAGGTCCAGGGTGCTGCCGACCGCTGACTTTTTTAGATCATCGGTACTACTGGGGTACTTGCCGTATTGTATTTTATACTTGTCTATACCTGCGGATATTTTTGCAAAGTCTGAATTAAAGTTCTTTTTTAATATACTATCTGATATTGCATTAGAAACAATGAGCGTGCATATAAGCAAAAGCGGAATACAGGAAGCTGCGATTATTATGGGAATATAGAATTTCTTCACAAATTAATTTTATCATCTTCTCGATAGAATTAGTATGAATGGCATTCAATGTGTTTATCATTATGCATATACCCTTTTATGTAGTAGTAGGTTATACGAGCATCACCAAAAGGTCAGCGATTCTATACCGCTACAGAGTAATAATGTGGCAAGACCTTATTAAAAAACAATGAAATAACTATGCCTACAATCAACAGGGCAACTCTTGTCGTAGTGTCGATCGACTATAGCAACTCTACTGACCTAAATACTTTTTGGGAGTACTCGGAGAACTTGGCTGAAGTACTGCTGTCCAGGTAAGGTTGTATTATTGATAGTACGACCACAGAGCTGGATTCCTTGGCGTAAAACCCTAATTGCCAAACTTCACTTTTTTCACCAGAAGAGGTCGTAAATGTGTAATTTATTTTGTAAGCGTTTAGTACTTTGCTGTTTGTCAGCAGGGTTTCTTCCGGGTCGGCGCCAGCATAGCTTTTCATCTTAGAGTCCTGGAGTATTCTTTTTATATTAGTGGATATCGACGTAGGGCTGTACTTATCTACGCTTGCTATAAGTGTAAACGATTTTGTCTCTGATGATACGCCACTAAATAGATATGGAGGGTTTGCCGCTAAGAGTCCTTCGCCAGGTTCAAACTTATATCCGTTTACGCTATCCGTGTATACTACTGGTATATTTGTGTGTGTGGTTTCTGTAGAGGTGCTGTTGTAATCAACCTCAGGTGTTGATGTTTTATTTGCTTCGTTAAAAAAATACGACCAGAGTACTGTAATTATCAGTACGGATACTAAAACAATAATTGAAATAATTGTACCTAGAACTGAAAGCAACCTGCCAGACTTTTTTCCTTCACCTTTTCCTGTTTGCTTAATCCCGATAATCGATAGCACTAAACCTGCGGGCGCAAAAAGTAATGAGAATATTAAACCGAAGATTGCGATAATACTTAATTTGGGATTTTCGCTTGGCGTCATTGTCGTGGCTACCTGTGCAGTCTGTGGTTTCATTGCCAATGCGCTATACTCTGTATGGTCCCCTGTTGTTTGATCATTCCCGATATTAGTTGTGTGGTGTGTTTCGTTCTGGATCTTTTGATCTGTTGGAAGCTGCTCCATTGGTCCCCCCATTATAAAACTTTTTCTGAAATATTACCATATAGGTTGATGGTTGCCAAAAACTCTAGTGCTTTCTACCATGTAAATGTGTAAAAGTATTATTCTAAGTATTGAATTTGAATTCAACAACGTCGCCATCTTGCATCACATAGGCTTTGCCTTCGGTCCGCATTTTGCCAGCCGATTTAGCTGATGCTTCTGAACCGGCAGAAACCAAGTCATCGAAACTAACGATCTGCGCTGCTATAAAACCTTTTTCAAAGTCTCCGTGAATTACACCGGCGGCCTGAGGAGCCGTCCAGCCTTTATGGATCGTCCAGGCACGAACTTCTTTTTCGCCGGCGGTAAGGTAGCTCTGAAGCCCAAGTAAGTCGTAAGCAGTATGAACCACTCTGTCTAAGCCTGGCTCACTCAAGCCGTAGCTTTCGAGCATCATCTCTCTATCTTCTTTGTCGAGCGCTCTGAGTTCGTCTTCAAGTTTAGCGCAGACGAACAGGGCGGGTGAAGGTGCAACCAATTGCGACCACTCAGCTTGTTGGCTTTTATTGTTTAGGGCATCCTCATCGACATTAAATAAATACATTACAGACTTCATAGTTAGGAGTTGCAACTGGGGCAACAACTCGAGGCTCGTAGCTAACAACTCGTGGCTACTAAATATTGGCTTACCGCTATCAAGCAAAGTTTTTATTTCGATCAGCGCATCAAGAGAAGGCTTTAGTTTTGGGTTTGCACGTGCTTCTTTTTCGAGCTTTGGCAGGTGTTTTTCGACTGTTGAGAGGTCAGCTAGAACAAGCTCAGTGTTTATTACTTCAATGTCGAAGCTAGGCTCTCGGCTTGAGTCGCTCCGCACCACATTTGGGTCACTAAAACCGCGCACAACCTGGATTATTGCATCGCATGACCGGATATGGCTCAAAAACTGATTGCCCAAACCTTCGCCTTTGCTAGCTCCGGCCACAAGACCAGCAATGTCCACGAAAGTAACACTAGCCGGGATAACTTTTTGAGTTTTATACATTTCAGCCAAGACATCTAGCCGTTTGTCTGGAACGGGAACGATGCCTGTGTTTGGCTCAATAGTTGCAAAAGGGTAGTTAGCCGCCAAAATATTGCTGTCGGTTAGAGCATTGAAAAGTGTTGATTTG
>JAGQMS010000042.1 GCA_020428535.1 Candidatus Saccharimonadota bacterium | reverse complement strand
CTGGTCAAAGCCAGAGCGTGATGAAAAACTTGCAATGGCCAGGAAACTCAATGCATTTGTGTCTATTCACGTATTCGACTTGAGCCCGGAAGAACAGTGGAGGCGTCTCGAGCATCGCAATCAGAACCTCAAGCATGGCCATGTACCAGTTACTAGAGAGCAGCTTGATTCATATTTTCCTATGTTTCAGGCACCAACAACTGATGAATTGAAGCAGTTTGATGAAGTACATTTGTACGATGACTCAAAGAACTTAGAAATATACCCTATTTTAAGGGGTGGCTTTTAGTGCAATGGTGACCACACCTCGATTTGACTCAAGCGTAAATAACTCTTGCAGTATCATACGTTTTTCGGAGATTGTGCATCTTTCGTAAAGTTTTCTAATTGCATGCTTTGATTTTCTGATGTCGATATTATCAATTCGATCCATAAACTTCTCTAAATCTTGCAGTCTCGATTCAATTTTATTGATTCTTGCTTTAAATTCAGAGGATTTCTTTTTGTATGCACCATCGTTAATTATTCCAAGGAGCTTGTCTTCGTAGAG
>JAGQMS010000041.1 GCA_020428535.1 Candidatus Saccharimonadota bacterium | reverse complement strand
GAAGATGAGTTTACATATTTAGTATTTGTTTCACGACTACATAGACGCAAGAACTCTGCTATTAAAGCGGTGCTTTTAGATCAAACAGTTCTGGCGGGTATCGGCAATATATATGCCGATGAGAGTCTTTGGGGGGCCAAGATCCATCCGCTTGCAAAGGTGGGTGATATCTCACAAGCAAAGTTAAAAAAATTATATGAAGAGATTAGGTATGTGCTAAATCTTTCTATAGAAAAAGGTGGTTCAACCGATAGAAATTATGTAAATGCCGAAGGCAAAAAGGGAAGTTACATAGATTTCGCCAGAGTTTTCAGAAAAGAAGGCACTCCATGTCAACGTTGTGGTACCACCATAATAAAAACCCGCGTCGCTAGCCGAGGCACCCACCTCTGTATGGTGTGTCAGCGCTACAATAATTTGCCCCTAAATCAGTCTCGACCTGATTATTTACCACACAGTACAGACGAGCGCAAATTAGTACAAAATAGTTGACAAAATAGCAACTATATGCTAAACTGATACACAGTACCTTGTTCTAGGTATGCACCCGGCTGTCGACTCCCTCTGCACCAGCATGGA
>JAGQMS010000040.1 GCA_020428535.1 Candidatus Saccharimonadota bacterium | reverse complement strand
CTAGACACAACCGCTCTAGGCACAGACTGCTCTAACTTCGTAAACTCCTACGCTGTTGCTGGGAATACGGTGGATATGGGCGTTATAGACAATACCGGAGTAGAAACTCCAGTAAGCAGTTCAACTAATACCGGTAATGATGCAGATGGTATCTTCATGGTACGATCAAATGCCATAAATGGTTTGACGGTTGGTTATAAAGCAGTTCAACAAAGTGGTACGGGCTATAAAGGTTCTCTACGTGTTGTGGGAGCTACTTGTACTACTGGTGCCGGATTCAATACTACTGGTAACGGTAGTGCGGTTTCAAGCGATCGATGCTTTAACTCAGCAACCACTAAGACTGCCATTACTGCTGCTGTTGAGCAATTCGGTATGACTGGACGCTACATCAATAGGACTAGTAGCACTGTCCCTACTTCCAACTTAACCTTAGCGGCAAATTACGACAGCACATCAACTACCGGTTATGCATGGGTTGAGGATGGAACATACACAACTGTTGCAACTTCTTCATCAGTCGTTGACGACGAAGCCGTTGTCTTAGGCTTCGGTGCTGTAGCAGCTCTAACTACGCCTCCAGGACAATACACTGCACA